>CAJOJC010000014.1:22603-24260 GCA_905234775.1 uncultured Bacteroidales bacterium
TCGGCCCTTCCTAAGCCGGTGATTATGTGCGGAGACCTCAATGTGGCGCACCAGGAGATTGATCTGAAAAACCCTTCCACCAACCATATGAACGCCGGTTTTACGGATGAGGAGCGCGGTAAATTCACGGAGCTTCTCTCCGCCGGATTTGTGGACAGCTGGCGCTTCCAGCACCCCACGGACGTGAAGTATTCCTGGTGGAGTTACCGCATGAACGCCCGGGAGCGGAATGCAGGTTGGCGTATAGATTATTTTGTGGTTTCGGAATCCTTGAAAGACGCTATTGTGTCCACCGAAATCCATAACGAAATCTATGGCTCCGACCATTGCCCCGTAGAACTTATAACGAACTTTTAACAAATGATTTCCTTTACCTGCGACTACAACGAGGGCGCCCATCCGGCCATTCTGGAGCGCCTCGTTGCCACTAACTTCGTTCAGGAACCCGGTTACGGGGCAGACAGCTTCACTGCATCGGCCAGGGCCCGCATTTGCGAAGCCATCGGCCATCCTGAAGCCCAGGTTTTTTTCCTTACCGGCGGCACTCAGACCAATTCCACCGTCATTGCTACCATGCTCAGAGATTATCAGGGCGTAGTGGCGGCTGCCACGGGGCACATTGCCGTGCACGAGGCGGGGGCAGTGGAGTATACCGGCCATAAAGTGCTCACCATTCCCCAGCATCAGGGAAAGATGTGCGCCTCCGAGCTGAAGGCCTTCTTGGAAGGCTTTTATGCCGACGGCTCCTTCGACCACATGGTGTTCCCCGGCATGGTGTACATCTCCTTTCCCACGGAGTATGGTACCCTTTATTCCAGGGAAGAATTATCGGCCATTTATGCCGTTTGCCGGGAGTATTCCCTGCCGCTGTTTGTGGACGGTGCCCGGCTGGGGTATGGTCTCATGAGCCCGGCCTGTGAGCTTTCCCTGCAGGATTTGGCCGGCCTTTGCGATGTGTTCACCATCGGCGGAACTAAGGTGGGTGCCCTTTGCGGAGAGGCCGTGGTCTTCCCTTCCGGAAAGGCTCCGGAGCACTTCTTCACCATGGTTAAGCAGCACGGTGCCCTTTTGGCAAAGGGCCGATTGACAGGAATTCAGTTTGATACGCTTTTCACCGACGGGCTGTACCTGAAGATTGCCAAGGGAGCCATAGACCTGGCCATGCAGCTGAAAGCCATGTTTGTGGCCAAGGGTTACGAACTCTTCCTGGATTCGCCTACCAATCAGCAGTTTATCCTCCTTACGCCGGAGGCCATGGAGCGCTTGGAAGGCAAAGTGGCCTACGAGATTTGGGAGCGTCTGGCCGATGGCCGTGCCGTCACCCGCTTTGCCACCAGCTGGGCCACAACGCCCCAGCAAATAGCCCAATTGGAAGAGATTCTGTAGCTCAGGGGAGTCGAAGATAAGAAAAAATGATTATCTTCGTAGGGTAATTAACCCCTACTCCTATGAGAGCAGCCATCTTTGGAGCCGGTTCCATGGGAACCATCCTGGGTGCGTATATCACCCATGCAGGCGGCCAGATAGACCTCATTAACCACGATCGGGCCCACATCGAAGCCTTGAAGGACGACGGTGCGCGCATAGTGGGAACTGTGGACTTTACGCAGCCCGTAACGGCCCTCCTCCCGGAGGAAATGACCGGCAAATACGACAT
>CAJOJC010000014.1:24408-25080 GCA_905234775.1 uncultured Bacteroidales bacterium
GCCACCATGCTGGGTCCCGGCCTTTGCGAACTCACCAGTTCGCCGGACAGCCTCACCTTCTCCCTGGGCCGCGTAGGCACCAAGCCGCACAAGTACATGGCCGATGTAAAGGACCTGCTGGAGCTGATGGGCCCCGTTACCATCAAGCACAATTTCATAGGCATGCGCTGGAGCAAACTGCTCATCAACTCGGCCTTCTCGGGCATGAGTACGGTGCTGGGCTGCACCTTCGGGGAAGCCGCCAAGAACCATCAGAGCCGCCGCCTGGTACTGGGCCTTATCAAAGAGTGCATAGACGTGTGCGCCGCCGCCAATATCAAGATTGAGCCGGTGCAGGGCAAGGATGCCGTGAAGTATTTCAATTACAAAGGCCCCATCAAGAAGAGTTTTGCCTTTGCCATCCTACCCTTCGCCATCCGCAAGCACGCCCTCCTGAAGGCCAGTATGCTGCAGGATATTGAGCACGGCAAGAAGACGGAGGTGGAGGCCCTGAACGGCGCCATTGCCAACTTCGGCCGCAAGTTTGGCGTTCCCACGCCCCTCAATGAAAAAGTTACCGCCCTCATCCATGAGATTGAGGACGGCAAACTGAAGCCTTCTTTCGAGAACCTGAAGTTCTTCGTTTAGAACGGAAGATCGTCGGAGGGTTCGGCGGCGGGGAGAGGGCCCTGG
>CAJOJC010000015.1 GCA_905234775.1 uncultured Bacteroidales bacterium
ATCAACGCCCGAATATCACTAAATATGACTCAAGTTCAAATGGCGCAACTGATCGGAATCTCCCGCCAGGCCTACATCAACCTCGAAAAAGGCAAAACCGCATTAATAAACAAGCAGATAATTAAAATGGCTGAAAAATGCGGGATGACGGAGGAAGAAATCTTGTTTGGGCCCGAAACGACCAATAATCGACAGTCCGGAATCCCGCCCAGTTTGATAAACGCTGAGCATCAACACATCGTGACTCAAAACCGCCTTATCGACGAATTGTTGATGCGTATAGACATGTTGACGACAAAGAACACACAACTAAAGTAAAACACAACAGAGCCGACCCGAAGGGGGCCGGCTCTGAATTATTGTCGCTGATAGAATTACTTCTTCGCTGCCTTCCTGCGGAGTACGGTGTCGACCATGATAGGAGTACCGATCATAATCGAAGCGTAGGTTCCGATAACGATACCGAGGCAGAGAGCCACCGACAGACCGCGGATAGACTCGCCGCCGAAGATCGCGATAGCGAGCATCGGGAGGAGGGTCGAAACCGAGGTGTTAACCGTACGGGTGAGGGTAGCGTTGAGAGCCTTGTTGACGGTATCCTTGAAGTCATCGTTCGGGTGGAGCATCAGGTTCTCGCGGATACGGTCGAAGATAACCACGTTATCGTTGATGGCGTAACCGATAATTGTAAGGATTGCGGCGATAAACGTCTGGTCAACGTCGAGGTTGAACGGAAGGATACCCGAGAAGAACGAGAAGAATCCGATGATGATGACTGCGGTGTGGGCCAGCGAAACGACGCCGCCAAGACCCCAGGCCCAGCCCTTGAACCTCCAGGCGATGTAGCCGAAGATCACGAGGAGGGCGATGATAACAGCGATGATAGCGTTGCGCCTGATATCGCTGGCGATCGATGCGCCAACCTTGTCGGAACTGATGATACCGTTGGGGTTCTCGAGGGTAGATGTGAACTCGGCGAAGCTTACAGGCTCGGCATAGAATCCGCCGAGAGCCTCATAGAGCATTCCTTCGATTTCAGCGTCTACGGTAGAGGACTCGTCTTTGTACTTATAGGAAGTAGTAACCTTCATCTGGCTGTCTCCACCATACTGCTTCACCTCCACGGAGGCGTTGCCGATGGTCTCGTCTGCAGCGACTGCGGCGTCGAAGACCTTGACGGTAGCTGCGCGGACATCCTCGGCTACGACGGGCTGGTCGAAGCGAACGATGTAGGTACGGCCGCCGGTGAAGTCAACACCGTAGGTGAAGCCCTTGAAGAAGATCGAGCAAAGGGCGAGGACGATCACGGTACCGGAGATAATGTAGGACCACTTGCGTCCGCCGATGAAGTTGATCTTCGTGTTCTTCAGGAAGTTCCTGGTGAGGGCGTTTTCGAAGGTAACGTTCTTACCCCTGCTGACGCGGTCGTCGAAGATGATCCTGGTGATGAAGATAGAGGTGATCACCGAAGTGACGATACCGATGATGAGGGTGGTTGCAAAGCCCTGTATAGGACCTGAACCGAAGATGAAGAGAACGATACCGGTAAGCATTGTCGTTACCTGACCGTCGATGATGGCGGAGTATGCGTTCTGATATCCGTCGTGGATAGCCTTGCTCAGGCCCTTGCCGGCCTTGAGCTCTTCCTTCACACGCTCATAGATAATAACGTTGGCATCCACAGCCATACCCAGCGTCAGGATTAGACGCACCGAAGGCGGCGAGGGTTCCGAAGAGGAATACGACGTTGGTGATAAGCGCTACGTCTGCAACGAGACCTGCTCCCTGATAGAAGAAGATCATGTACAGAAGCACGAGAATGAAAGCGATTATGAAGGAGATGAGACCTGCCCTGATCGACTCAGCACCGAGGGAAGGACCTACGACCTGCTCCTGGACGATAGTTGCAGGAGCGGGAAGCTTACCGGACTTAAGGACGTTGGTAAGGTCGGTTGCCTCTTCGATGTCGAAGTTACCGCTGATCTCGGAGTTACCTCCGGTGATCTCGGTATTTACGACAGGGTAAGAGTAGACGGTGCCGTCGAGGACGATGGCGATCTGCTTGCCGATGTTGTCCTTGGTGAGGCGTGCCCAGATGTTGGCGCCTTCCGCGTTCATTGACATGGAGACGGTGGGGGCGCCGGTGCCGCGCTGGTTGTTATAGGAAACGCGGGCGTCTGTAACTACGCTACCATCCAGAGGGGCCTTTCCATCACGTGAGCTGACCTTGATGGCGACGAGCTCATAGACATTGTCCACAGCAACGCGGTCCGTGGGTTTTACGGACCACATGGGGCGGAACTCGGCCGGGAAGATGTCGGCGGTTTCCTTGAGGAGGGCGTTGACCCTGGCGGTATCGACTGCGTTCGCGAAACCGATCAGAGCGCCCTGACGCGACTGCGACGGGGTGAGGACGGAGAAGAGAGGGTTAGCCTTCTTGTAGGCCTCAAGCTCTGCGTTGGAGCCCTTCTGCTGGGCGAGCTCCTGCTCCACTACGTTGTCCGAAGCGGTAGCCTTCTCGGCTACGGTCTCGGAGCTGGCGAGCTGGGCGAGGGTTTCGTTGGCCTCTTCGAGGTAGGGCATGATCTCGGAATTCTCGAACGTTGTCCAGAATTCGAGGGATGCGGTTCCCTGGAGGAGTTTACGAACACGCTCAGGCTCTTTCACGCCCGGGAGTTCGATAAGGATGCGTCCGGTGTTTCCAAGCCTCTGGATGGAGGGAGCGGCAACGCCGAAGCGGTCGATACGGTTACGGAGCACGTTGAAGGAGTTGGCGACTGCGGCCTCTGCGTCTTCGCGGATGACCGAGATAACTTCGTCGTCTGTGCTGTCCGGCTTGATGCGGTCACGCATCTCGTATGTACCGAAGATCTGGGCGAGCCTCTGGCCGTTGGAAACCTCCTTCCACGCCTCTGAGAAGAGGGTGATGAAGTCTCCGCGGCTGCTCACCGAACGCTCCTTGGCAAGGGCTATAGCCTGGTTGAACTCAGGGGTGTGTTCACCTGCGAGAGCCTTCACGAGGTCCTCGAGCTGAACCTGCAGCATGACGTTCATACCGCCCTTGAGGTCGAGGCCGAGGTTGATTTCCTTTGCCTTTACGTCTTTGTAGGTTTGTCCGAAATAAACTTTTTCCGAAGAGATGGAGTCTGTGTACCATCTGCTCTGATGCTTCCTGACAGAATCAAGCGCATAGGCCTGATCCTCAGCAGCAACTTTCGACAGGTCGAACGCCTCCACAGCCTTCTCTGCATACTTGTCTGCCTTCTTTTCCATAATGCCGGTCACGGCGGTGAAGGAGAGCTGCCATACGCAGGCAAGGGCGAGGAGAATCGCTACGAGTCTGATTGCGCCTTTACTTTGCATAATTTTTGGTAGTATTTTTGATTATTATTTGTTCCCCGCAAATTTAACAAAAATTTCACACAAAGAAAGGACTAATCATCTTATTTGCTATTTTTGTAGTCTATACCGCATGGTGAAATGAAAAGAATGGGTGGAAAATCTCTCTTAATGCTGGCGCTCCTGGCGCTGGCCTCCCCGTTCTTTTTTGCGAATGCGGCCCCGAAGGGAAAGATCAAACCAGCGCCCAGAGGGCCCCTCAGCGCACGCGACAGCCTGTGGATCAAGTTGGTCTCCGATTCAACGCTTGTGATTCTTCCCGAGATCAGCGATACTACAGTTTCTTATGAAGAAGCCTATCAGGCTTATCTTGACAGCGTCCAGCAAGCCCGCAGGATAGCAGACAGCCTGATGATGCGCCAGGACAGCATCATTCGCGCCCAGCGCCTGGCAGATAGTCTGGAAAAGGCTCGTTTGGACAGCCTTGAAAGGCTGGCTTTTGTAATAGACTCTCTGGTCCAAAGAGGCAACGACCTCAGCGAGGGCTACTATTTCGCCAAGGCGTACGAAGTTTTCGCTGAGGCGGAGAAAAAGTGTTCCGATCCGGAGTATAAGGCAGCAATAGCCGCCAACCGTAAGCAGTGTGACTATGCCCGCAGCCACATCCAGAAGATCCCCGATCTGAAGGTGGTGGCAAGAGCGCTTTTCAGCGTAGACGACTTCTTCCTCTATTACCCGCTGCCTGATAAGTCGTGGAGACCGGTGGCAGGTGCCCCGGCTGTTTACTATACCGGTACGGAATCCGTAATCCACCTCAACCGCGACCGTTCCCTGGATATGATATATCCCATGTACGACGGAGACAGAATGTACTTCGCTTCGAAGAACCTTCCCGGTTTCGGCGGATATGACCTGTATTACTCTGACTGGGACGAGAATCTGGGAGAGTGGGGCGAGCCTCAAAATATGGGCTTCCCTTACAACACCCCCTACGACGACTTCCTGTTCATGAAGACCGAAGACGGCAAGTATAGCGTCTTCGCCTCCAACCGCGGCCTGAGCCAGGTCGGCGACGACGTCCATGTCTATGTCATCAGGAACTCGGAAAAGACCAACATCCGTTCTATCAACAGGCCGGGTGAACTAGCCCAGATAGCCGAGCTTGCTCCGAATGCGGCAGACGACCCTCATGAGCCCGTGGGAGACGCCCTGCAGGCCCAGTATGAGAAGATAGTTGAAAAGGAGCAGGAACTCACTAAAAAACTGGAGTCGGTTGCGGCGGAAGAGCGCCCCACTGTTCAGGAAGAGCTGAAAGCCGTTCTTGCAGAAAAGGCCCGCCTCGGGGATCTGTTCCTCGACAGTGAGTCTTCTGCCTACGGAATCGGCCCTAATGTGCTCGTAACCGGAGTCGAGGGCTCATTCCCCTTCACGAAAAAATCTTACGGCCCCGCAATTAAAATAATATTCGACGAATAATATGACCCCTACCCTCATTATCATTTCGCTCGTCCTCGTCGGCATCCTTATGATGCTGATCGAGTTCCTTCTGACCCCGGGAATGGGCTTTGCCGGCATCGTTGGCCTCGCCTCTTTCGTGGGCGCGTGCGTGTATGCCTTTATTAAGGAAGGCACCCAGACAGGAACCATCGTCACAGCGGTGGTTGCCGTCATCGTCATTATCCTTTTCATCTGGATGTTGAGAGGTAAGACTTGGAAAAAGCTCGAGCAGCAAGAGCAGATAGACGCCAAGGCGAATACGGAGGTCGAAAAGGTCTCTGTAGGCGACAAGGGCGTTTGCCTCTCCCGCCTCGTTCCCATCGGCAAGGTGAAGTTCGAAAACGTCACCTGCGAAGTCCATAACGCAGACGGTACGTTCGTCGATCCCGGCGTTGAGGTCGAGGTCGTATCCGTCGAAGACAACGAAGTATTTGTAAAACCAATAAAGTAATAGCCATATGACCCAAATCATCGTCTGGGCTGCGATAATCATTGTCGCCCTTATTATCCTTCTTTGGTTCTTCCCCGTTCCGCTATGGTTCCAGGCAATCCTGTCGGGAGTCCGCGTGAGCCTCATTCACCTGGTGCTTATGCGCTGGAGGGGCGTGAATCCCAACACTATCGTCATGGCCCTGATCACCGGAACAAAAGCCGGTCTTACTCTCAAGGCCAATGAACTCGAGGCGCACTATCTCGCGAAAGGTAACGTCTCCAAGGTTGTCATGGCTCTGATTTCGGCTAACAAGGCCAATATTCCGCTCGATTTCAAGATGGCCGCCGCAATCGACCTCGCCGGTCGCGACGTGTTCGAAGCCGTCCAGATGTCGGTTAACCCCAAGGTCATCAACACCCCGCCCGTCACCGCCGTTGCTAAAGACGGTATCCAGCTGATCGCTAAGGCCAGGGTCACGGTCCGCGCGAACATCAAGCAACTCGTCGGCGGCGCCGGCGAAGAGACCGTTCTCGCCCGTGTAGGTGAAGGCATCGTCTCCTCGATTGGTTCAGCTGAGTCCCACAAAGAAGTGCTCGAGAACCCGGATTCGATCAGTAAGGTCGTTCTGAACAAGGGCCTCGACGCCGGAACCGCATTCGAGATTCTCTCGATCGATATCGCAGACATCGACGTGGGCAAGAACATCGGCGCAGTCCTTCAGATGGACCAGGCCGATGCCGACAAGAATATTGCCCAGGCGCGCGCAGAGGAGCGCCGCGCGATGGCAGTCGCCCTCGAACAGGAGATGAAGGCGAAGGCGCAGGAAGCGCGCGCCCAGGTTATCGAGGCGGAAGCCCAGGTCCCGCTCGCAATGGCGGAGGCCTTCAGAAACGGCAATCTCGGCATCATGGACTATTACAGGATGAAGAACATCCAAGCCGATACCGAGATGCGCGAAACTATCGCCAAAGACTAACAGTACCTGTTACTGTCCTTTATAAGGCCTTCGATCTGCACTCGCAGTTCGGAGGCTTTTTCGGAGTTCAGCACCGAGAGCGGGAGGTGGAAGCGGAAACGCCAGTGGTGGTTAGGGTCCGCCGGCTGGTTTACGCGCTCGTTTTCGAAGTCGGGACGGCGCAGGTTGGCGTCAAGCCCCACCCAGTCCTGGAGCGGGAAGATAGCCAGCATGCAGGCGGAGCTCAGGTGATCCCAGAGGATCTTCCTGAGGTCCCACGGCGCTAGGTCGCCCTTGCCGGCTTCAGCGTTCTGCATACGCAGGGTAGACATATCGTGGCTGGAGGTGGCGCAGACGCTGAGGTACGGCCACTCGCGACCCTTGTCCATCTGAGCCATTTCGAGCGAAAGGATCTTCCAGTGGTCCATCACGCCGGGGACGCAGTCAGGGACCATTCCCAGGTCCTCGCCGCAGGCAAGCATACCGCTCGCGCTAAGCAGTTCGGGCAGCTTGCGCTCGGCGTTGCGGCGCCAGAACTCGTCGTGTCTGTGGTAGAAGAAGTCTACGTATAGCTTATCGAAGCGCTCCTTCTCGGGCTCCGTCAGCTTGCTGGTATCGGGGGTGATAAGCGGCTGATAGCAGTCGGGATGGCGCGGGTCCGGATGGAACAGGCCCTCGCGCGGCAGGCGCATAAAGTATATCTCCTCGGCGCTGTAGGGCATGGCCGGGTTGAAGTGGCCCATCAGGCCGCTCTTAAACTCGACCGGGATTTCCCAGATGCGGAAGAAGCCCAGGATGTGATCGATGCGGAAGGCATCGAAGTACTGGCTCATCTTGCGAAGGCGGCTCTTCCACCATGCGAAGTCGTCTTTAGCCATCTCTTCCCAGTTGTAGGTAGGGAAGCCCCAGTTCTGGCCGTCGACCGAGAAGAAATCCGGCGGTGCGCCCGCGCTCGAATCGAGGTTGAAGAGTTGAGGGTGGAAGTATGCGTCGGCACTGTCGCCGGACACGCCGATCGGCAGGTCGCCTTTGAGCGAGATGCCCTTTGAGCGTGCGTAGGCGACCTCTTCGCTGAGCTGCTTGTCCAGATGGTACTGGATCCAGCGGTGATAGTCGGGCTCGTTCTTATCCCTTTTCGCGCAGAACTCTACGTATTCGTCGAGCCAGTAGGCGTTCTCCTTGCAGAATTTCTTGTATGCCGCCGAGGCCATATCCTTCGCTCCGCGGGCCTCGAAGGCCTTGCGCACGAGCTTCATCTTGGATTTGAACACCCGCGGATAATCTATCTCGGGGAGGTCGTTGAGGGCCTTCTGCTCTTTCTTGAACGCGGCGTCTTCCTTGATTCCGAGGTCCTGAAGGTGGATATACAGCGGATGGAGTCCGAAACTGCTTACCGGGCTATACGGATACGAATCCTTCCACTCGCCCTTGCGGGTGGTATCGTTGATGGGCAATAACTGAATAATGCACTGACCGGTAGATACTGCGAAGTCCACGAGCGGCCTGAGGTCGCGGAAGTCGCCGATGCCGAAGTCGCGCTCCGTGCGGAGCGAGAACACCGGCACGGCAATGCCCGCGCCCCTGAAGCCGGGCCTGTCGAACTTCTCGGCGATATGTTTGCGCGGGAACGGGCAGCCCTGGATAGGGCAGTCGATCCATGAGTCGCGGATCTCCGGCGCAGGCTTCGCGCTGTGGTTTGTCCACTCCACACGGGTAATCAGGCCGTCCTGCATCAGGACATAGGAATAATCCGCCAGCGCCGCAGCGCTAACCTTATCTACGGTTACAGTCCACACATTACCCTCAGTCCAGCTCATCGGGTATTTCTTTCCGCCGAGAACCAGCGCAAGGCTCTCGCCCCAGCGGGTATGATACTCTATAGAGAAGTTAATTTTCATATTGCAGAATCATAAAGTCTTTTTCATACATATTCATCGCCCGCGGGTCGATAATCTCGCCGGTTATGACGTTTCTCCACACCCCGTCATTACCGAGTTCATCGGTAATCTCTCTGTAGTCCTCCCAGGGAATCTCTACCCCCTCCGAGCCGTTATTGATATATACGAACACCACGTCCGAGAAGTCGGGCAGATACCTGAAATAAGCGTAGGTGTTATCCCTGCGAAGGAAGTGAGTCATCAAGCCGTTCTGAACTGCCGCGGAGCCTTTACGCCAGTTAAACAGCGTCTTGAAGTAATCGTGCATGTCGGTCATAGTGGCATCAGTCTCCCAATCGAGCGGGAAGTCAATGCGCAGTCCGCCATGGCCCTGGCTGCGGTCTTTGCTGACCGCGCCGAGCTCGTCGGCATAGAGGACCTGCGGAATTCCGCGGAGGGTCGCGAGCAGCGCGAACGCCGCCTTAATTCTGTATTCGTCCCCGCCCACGCAGTCGGCGAGCCGCTCCTGGTCGTGGTTGCCGGGGAAGATCAACTTGTTGTCGGGGTCGGCATAGAACTGGTCGTTGGCCACGCAGTCGTAGATGCGGACCATTCCCTCGTCCCAATTGACCTGGCCGTTGTGGTTCAGAGCCTGAAGGAAGGCGGTTTGCAGCGGGAAGTCCATGATCGCCGGAAGGTTCGAGTCGAACCCGTCGCGGTTGAGGGCGCCGCTCTGCCAGTAGGCCAGCTGAGGGACGTTGTTCGTCCAGACTTCGCCTACAATATTGAGGTTCGGATATTCGTTTCGAACGGCGGCGCACCACTCGCTCATCGGGTATTTCTCGTTATACGGGTAGGTATCCACCCTGAGGCCGTCGAGATTCGCCCATTCGACCCACCAGATCGCCCACTGCTGGAAGTAGCGCAGCAGGAACGGGTTGTCCAGGTTCATGTCGACCATGGCCCTGTCGAACCATCCGCCCTCGAAGTTCTCGCGGTCGATGACGGCCGCGTAAGGGTCGTTCTGGGTCGAGAAAGCGCAGTTCGAATGGGTGTACTCCGGCCACTGATGGACCCAGTCCTGAAAGGGCAGGTCGGCCATCCACCAGTGCTTGTCGCCGCAGTGGTTCGGGACCATGTCCATAATCATCTTTATCCCATGCGCGTGAGCATCATCCACGAGCGCGCGATAGTCATCGTTCGCGCCGAAGCGGCTGTCGATCTTATAATAGTCGGTGCAGGCGTAGCCATGGTAGCTCTCGCGCGGCTCGTTGTCTTCGAGCAGCGGGGTGCTCCAGATGGCTGTCACCCCAAGGTCCTGCAGGTATCCGAGCTGACTGCGGATTCCGGCGATATCGCCTCCATGGCGTCCGAAGAACTCGTCCGAGGCCGCCTTTTCGAAGGTGTCGGCGGTCGAATCGTTCGAAGGGTCGCCGTTAACGAAGCGGTCAGGCATCAGAAGGTACATGAGGTCGGCGCTGGAGAAGCTCCTGCGGCCTGCCGAACCCGGGCGGCGCGCTCCAATTTCATAGGGCACGCTGAATTCCTCCTCGCCGTTCGAGAAGCAGAGTTTGTAAGTACCCGGCCGTGCGGCCTTGTCTATCTGCACGTCGATGAAGAGGTAGTTTGGGCTCTCGACTTCATGGGCCACGGTCGCCCTAACCCCCTTCCCGCCTTCGATCCAAACGTCGAAGTCGCGGATGCCCTCGCCCTGGACCAGCAGTTGGAGGGGCGTTTTCATCCCGACCCACCAGCAGAGCGGCTCTACATGTTTGATGCGGTCTGCGCCGGTCTTGAGCGACCATGTCCATGGCGCCTGCAGCTCCACGCTCACGGTCACCGCGTCGCCGTCCTTCGTGCGCTTGAACACGATCGAGGTCGAATCGCTGGGAATCAGCTCGAACGAGGCGTCCGAATCGAGCGCGGGGTGAGCGTGCTTGAATTCGGTCAGATACTTATAGAATGCGGTCCAGTCGTTGTCTTTCCATTCGGGGGCGATGTCTTTCTCGAAGAACGCGAAGCGGCGGTCGTAACCCACTTCCTGGCCGGTGTAGATAAGCGGCTGGGAGTTCGGGAGGGTCCAGCAGAGGATGCTCATCGCCTTTACGGCGTCTCCCATCCTTTCGAACTCTGTTCCGGACCAGCTGTTTTCGTCGTGGTTGGAGGTGAAGGTCATTCGGTTGCCGTCCGAACTTATGTAGTATTTTTCTATCTCGGCAATAAGGTCTTCCTTGGTTTTTTTGCCCTGGGCGATGCCGTTCAGGAGATGATGGAGCCTCCATCCGTAGAGGGAATTGAAACCGGCTCCGTACATCCACTCGTCTTCAGATTCAGCCAACATATAGATGGGCTTTCCGGCGCTCTTTCTCAGAGAATCGATGCTCGGCTTCCAGAACTCGGCGGGGACCTGGCCAGCTACGTCGCAGCGGAAGCCGTCTATTCCGCGGTCCATCCAGAATTTCATAGCCTCGAACATCGCTTTGTGGACGCCGGGCGTATTGTAGTTCAGCTTTGCGATATCGGTCCAGTCGTATTCGACGATGGTGTGGCCAAGCGAGTCGCGGTAGTACCAGCTCGGATCCTGCTCAGTAACCCACGGATGATCGGGGGAAGTATGGTTGGCGACCCAGTCAAGGATCACCTTCAGGCCGAGGTCGTGGGCTGCGGCGAGGAATTCGTCGAAGTCTTCGAGGGTTCCGAATTCCGGATTGACGTCGCAGTAGTTTTTAATGGCATAGTATGAGCCCAGAGTCCCCTTTCTCTCAAGTTCTCCAATGGGATAAATGGGCATCAGCCAGACTACGTCCACTCCGAGTTCCTTTAGGCGCGGGAGCTGTTCCCTGGCTGCATCGAAGGTTCCTTCCGGTGTAAACTGGCGGGTGTTGAGCTCGTAGATGATGCCGTCCGAGACGAAACTGTCGTCTGTTTGAGGCTGAGGTTGGGCGCATCCAACCGCCAGCGACAGGGCCGCGAGGGCGCACAGGAGTATATTGTTTTTCATATTTCTATTGTTTGAATACTACTGAAGAGTTGGCGCCGAGTTTTACGGTTTCGCCGGATACGGAAACTTTTCCGAGGGAGACAACTTTGTCTGACAGTTTGTCGCCAGGCAGCTGGAGTTCCATTTCGGCGGAGCCTACGTTATGGAGCACCAGGGCCTTGGAACCATCGGAGGCAGTCATATACCATGCGGCTATTGAATTGGCGGAGGAGTTGCTGTCGTTGTAGGTTGAATGGGCGGACATGACGCCTGTCGCGAGCGCCTTGCAGGTATTGCGCGCGCGTGTCCATTCTACATATGTGCGCAGCAGCGACTCCGGATCCTTGGTCTGATTGTTCACCGAGATCTCGTCTGTAAGGAGGGAAAGATCTATCTTGCCATCCAGGTCTTTTGATGCGGCTCGAGC
Organism: uncultured Bacteroidales bacterium; assembly: GCA_905234775.1. The sequence goes on from CAJOJC010000015.1 coordinate 11,509, forward strand.
GGCCTTATCCCAGACGATGGGCGTACGGACGAGTTCGTCTTCGCCGCCGTCGTCATGGTCCTTGCCCCAATAGCCGAGCTCCTCGCCCTGGTAGATGTAAGGCTCGCCTTCGGCCGTAAGGAGGATTGCCGCCGACTGCTTGAGTTTCGCGAGGTCCTTGTTCAGGACGGTGGCGGCGCGGGTTTCGTCGTGGTTGGTGAGGATAGTCGCAGGAATAGCCTTGGGGCTGACTGCTTTATACTGATTGCGGTAGCCGATCAGGTCCTTGGCGAGATAACGGCCGATGCCGTTGCTCATGACCCACTTAAGCCTCTCCCAGAAATCGAATTCGAAGCAGGCCGGAATTCCTCCGTAGTAAGGGGCGACCGAGCCGGCGTCCATCCAGACTTCGCCTACCATATAGAAATCGGTGTTGTTCTTCTCGCGGAATTTGGCGTTGCATCTGTCGTACCACTTCCTGAGGAAGTTGACGTTAGCGGTGTTGTTGAAGGAGTTCATTCCGCCGCAGATGTGCTTAACGGCGTCGAGTCTGAGGCCGTCGATTCCGAGGTCTATCCATTTGTCCACCGAGGCGGCGAGGTCCTTGAAGACCTGGGTGTTCTCGGCCTGAGAGATGTCTCCGTAGTTGAAGTCCGGCATCCAATCTCCGAATGCGCCCATAAACGACACAGTCTTAGTTTCGAGGTTGGTGAGTTCGATCTTATAGCGGCCGGAGCCCTCGAAGTACATGTCCCCTCCGTTTGAGACAAGCTCGACTGGTGTTCCTGCGGTGATGGTAGTTTCATTGCCGTCTCCGCCGAACTTGAAGTCCCAGCCGGAGGTCTTTCTTACAAGAAAGCCTGTCTTTCCGCTGATATCCATGACGGCATAGAAGGAACCGTCGCCTTTGTCGACGAGCTTGACCTCCTTACCGTCTTTCCCGGGGGCCCAGGTCCACAGGTTCCAGGGGCCGCTGCCTGCGACCGTGGCATCCGTAGTTTCGGTGATAGTCATTCTCGGGGTGCCGGAAACGGAAGTGTGCCAATCTCCGGAATTATACGAGTAACCGCTCAGCATAGGATAATTCCTGTAGTCTGAGGAAGGGTTATCGCAGATGAGATAGTAGTTCCTATAGGGGCTCGATTCGTTTGCAAGAGCCTCTTTGAACCAAGGGTGTCCTTTTCCGGAATGATTCAGGACATAGTCCATGTAGATCTTTATTCCCTTTTCGTGTGCTGCGTCGATAAGGCTCTTGAAATCCTGCTCGGTTCCGTACTTGGGGTTGATGGCATAGTAGTCCGTTACTCCATAGCCGTGATAGGCGTCGGCAGGGTGAGCCGGAGAGAGCCAGATAGCGGAAGCTCCGAGGCCGTCCAGGTAGTCCAGATGCTGTTTTATTCCGTTGAAATCGCCTATTCCGTCTCCGTCGCTGTCTGCGAAACTGTAGATAAGGAGCTGATAGGTGATATTGCCCTGTTTTTCGCCTGCCGCGTAGGAAGGAAATGCAAAATTGTCCGGGGTAGGCTGCGGGTCGGGCTGGCATGCTGCAAAGAGCCACAACGCAGCGAATGAAACTAGCAGATATAAGGTTTTTTTCATATTCCGGTTATCAGTTGGTCAGTCTCCAAAGTTAGCAAATCCCCTCATGATATACAACAAAAAAGGCCCCCGGAAATCCAGGAGCCTTATGAATGATGTCAATCGGAATTAGTTGAGAGTGATCTCGTTCCTTCCGAGAGCATACCAGCTCATCGAAGCATCGAAAGCGATGGTACCTGCTGCAGTAGCGCCGATGAGATCCCTAGGGATGCGGACCTCTTCGTAGCACCAATCACCTTCAATCTTACCGTAGACGGTAGGGGTGCCAAGGCTGCTTCCGGAAACAGGACACTTGATCCAGCCGTTGGCATCTTCGCCATTAACACACTCGGGAGCTTCTTTGGTGCCTCTCCAAGGGAAGACGCAAACCTGAGCCTCGCAGCCGTCCATGGTGCCGCCACCGCCACCAGCGCCGGTTCCGGCGTTGTTGTCGGTATCAATGCCGATGTAGATGTACGGATCCCAGTCGAGAGTCTCGCTGCTGCCCTTGATCTTGGTCTTGTCGATTCTGAAGAGGAAGTAGAGAGTCGATGCATTGGCATAGAACTTCCATCCCTTGATGCGGGTGTTGCTGTCGGGACCTGCGGTCTCTGCGATATCATCCCAGCTCCATGCAGCGCCAACCTCAACAGTACCGGCGTTGAAGTCGATGGTGATCTTCTGACCAGCCTCAACAGCTACGCGCTCCTGATCGTTGCCAGCTCCGCGGTAAGCGATCTTGCCGTCGAAGTAGACGAACTCGGTCTTCCACCAGTCGATCCAGCCGTTAGGAGTGGTAACATTCTCGATAGCTGCGGAAGGAGTGACCTTGGATGCGAGACGGACAGCGCCGTCGGTGTTGGTAACAGTAGCTACGAGAGTCTGTCCTTCAGGAACGAACTTGACGGGATCTTCAGCGTTGAAGTCCCAAGCGTTGGCACCCCATGCGGAACCGATACCGTAAACCTCTGCAGGCATGATCTCAACGGTGTTGTCGTTACCATTGACAAGAACGGTGTAGAATCCATCTTCGGCTACCCAGCAGTTGCCGTCAGAAACGGTGTAACCTGCGTTGCCGGCACCGGTGAAGTCTCCGTTCCAAGCCTTGACTGCGCAGAACTTGAATCCATTGTTGTGGTCGAACCAGCGTGTGCACCAGAAGTAGCCAGCAGCGCCCCAAACAGGAACGAGGTCAACAACGCCAGCGTCATCCCAGCTCCAGTTGCCGAACTGTGCACCAATCATATACATGGTCTCAGGAGCGGTAGACTCCTTGGTGCAGACTGCGGTGTAGGAGAAGCTCTTGTCGAAAGTACCCTGTGCGAGCTTGAAGGTAAGGGTGATGTCATAGAGACCACCCTTCTCGACCTTAATGTTGTCTCCGTTAAGAGTCATATTCTCTGCGAGGGAAACTTCAGCCTTAACTTTACCTGCATCGTCGAGAGTGACTTTCCAGTAGTTTCCGGTCGCGAACTTGAACTCGCCGTTCTTTGCGAGCTCCTGGTCCTTGAATGTGAAGGTAACACCTGCGTTGGAGAACTCAGTTACCTTAGGATCGGAAGAGGTGAATCCCCAGCCGTTCATACCACCGCGGACACCAAAGTCGCTTGCATCCAGAAGGAGGATCTGAGGCTCCTTGAGGTCGCCAGCCTTGTTGATGTCGAGCACGATGTGATAGAGGCCGGTCTTCGCAACCTTCATGGAAGGAGCGTCTGTGCCTTCGATCATCTTGCCCTTGAGAACCTTCTCAGGGTTGTCGTTGTAAACTTCCTCAAGAGGGGTTACGAACTCCTCAAGAGTGGCGCCATACTTGGTCTTTTTGCCGCCGTCGTTGTAGAGGAGGTAGAAGTCCTTGTCGGCCTCGAGGACGATGTACTTCTCGTACATACCCTCACGAACGGCCTTGTCGACCTCGTTGAAACCTGCTGCCATAACGCACTCAGGCTTGATTTCATCGGAACCGGTTGCAGGACCTGCGACATAGAATCCGTCGACAGTGACCTTGCTCCAATCGATTTCTTCGCCGCCGTTCTTCTCAGGGCCGCAAGAAGCGACCGTCAGAGCGAGAGCAGCCATGAAAAAGAATAATACTTTTTTCATAATTGTTTTGATTGTTAATAAAAAAGGTTGATAAAAATATTTAAGGTTTAAGTTCTATATGTTGGTGGGGTAACCCGGGTTCTGAGTCCAGACCGGATTGCCGTTTTCGTCGCGAACCGATTTTTCGAGGATCTTGTAAGGGATCGGGAACCACCTGCGGTAGTCGTCCTTTGCGGTGATGAACTGTACATAGTTCTCATCATTGAACTTGCCGAAGCGGATAAGATCCCTGCGGCGCATGTTCTCCCAGGAGAACTCGCGTCCGCGCTCGTCGAGTATACCGTCGAGGGTAAGAGCCTCAGGATAAGCCGTATTGTATGCTCCGGCGGGATCGCCGTCATAGGCGAACGCCCTCTTGCGGAGGGTCTGGAAGTCGGGAGTATTCCATCCCGAAGTTCCGGCGCCGCCGCGAAGAATTGCTTCTTCCTTCATCCAGAGCACGTCTGCATAACGGAAGAGCACGAAGTCGTTCTCGCTGTACTTATACTTTCCGGCCTTGTCGATTTCGTACTTGATGTTGCGTGCACCATCGAGGTCGGATGCCTCGGTCAGGGAGGTCACATCCTTGACGATGATGGCATCGGACTTTGCCTCGTCTTTGTCTTTGCAGAGTTTACCGGAAGCGTCGTAGATAGGTCCGAGGAACCATCCCCACTGCTTGGTGTCGTTGGTGCCGAGGCCCTCATTACCGGGGCCGCGGACGTCGGATGCCGCGAAGCGGTCCATGAACGAAGGACGCGCGCAGAAGCCGTTCCAGGGAGTCTCAAGCATACCATAGGTCTTCTGATGGTTGTAGTTGAGGGTCAGAAGGGAGATGCGGAGTTTGTTGAGCATCATTCCGTCTCCGCCCGAGCGCTCGTCGATGTTGGCCTCGCCATTTTCTACGATCACGAAGATGTTCTCCTTGCTGGCGGAGTTGTCGATCTTGAAGTTGGCGAAGTAGTCGGACTCGATGGAGTAGGACTTAGCGTCGATAATAGCATCGCAGCAGCGCACGCAGTTAGTGTAGAAGTCTGCGGCTGCGTTGATGGCGGTTGTATGCTCGTTTGTGAGGGTGATGTTGGAAGGGGTGCATCCGAACGACTCTGCGTTCAGGTAGAGGCGTGCGAGAAGTGCGTATGCGAGGCCCTGGGTGGCGCGGCCGTAGTTGAGTGCACGGCTGGCGTCGTCGGTAACCTTTGGAAGGTTGGGTGCGTTCTTCTCGAGGCAGTCTACGAGCTTGGACCACACTACATTGGGCTCCAGCAGTGGATCGCTAGCCCTGTCTACGAATTCCTCTAGATAAGGGATGCGTCCGAAGCAGTCGAACAGCATGTAATAGTAGTAACTGCGCATGACCTCAAGTTCGCCTACGTACTGGGCGTATACCTGATCCGACATGGAAGATTTGTAGTCGTCCAGGGTCTTGAGGAGCTTGTTGCAGAGAACAGCACCGGCGATAGTGGTTTCCCAGATATTGCGGAATGCGCCTCCCATCTCGTTCCAGTTGTGGGTGTTGAGGTTGCGCCAATAACCGCCGTCGGCCCAGTCCTTATCGGGCATACGGGTCGGGCAGAGGCCTTCGTCTGCTGTAAGGGTAACTACTCCCCAGTATCCCCAGTGGTCGTGGAGCCATTTGACTTCAGCGTAGCACTGACCTACGAGGAGAGCAACGTTGGATTCGTCTGTCATAAGGTCCGCGGTGGTGGGGTTTCCGTAGTTTACCTCTTCAAGCATCTTGTCGCATGAGCTGAACAGTGCGCTTGCCATCACGGCGGCTATGATTGTAATGAATATCTTTTTCATCGTTTCTCCGGTTTAATTAGAACAGACTCAGGTTGAGGCCAACGAGGATGGTGGCCACGGGAGGATAGAATGAACAGTAGTCGATACCGCCGTTCCAGACCGAAGTGGTATTGACCTCCGGATCCTGGCCGCTGTACGAAGTAAGGGTAAGCAGGTTCTGTCCTGTAAGATAGAGGCGGGCGGACTGGATGTACTTGTTCTCCTTAACAGGGAAGGTGTAACCCACGGTAAGGTTGTCAAGCTTCAGGTATGTTCCGCTCTCGAGATAGAAGTCTGTGAACTGAGCCTTCTGGGTAAGGGAAGTATTCGCGCCGTCGACATCTTTCATGAAGACGTTCTTGTTGTTGGCGCTCATAGGACCATAGGCCCAGCGGGTGACGTTCAGAATCTTGTTTCCGACAACTCCGCGGACAAAGAGGGTAGCATCCCAGTTGTTCCAGCGGACGGAGTTGTTCCAACCGAAGGTGAAGATAGGCTGAGCGCTGCCGAGAGGCTGGCGGTCGCCTTCGACCGCGGTACTCTCGTCGCAATAACGCACCACGCCGTCTCCCTGGTCCGGCCTGAGGTAGGTCCAGATTCCGGTGTTGGGGTTGATTCCGAAGAACTTGTAGCCGTAGAACGTTCCAACGGGCTGACCCTCGACGAGGATCTGGGTGTTGGTGTTCATGATACCGTTCTCGCCTACGCCGCCTGCGGTTGTCTCGGTGTAGTTAAATCCGAGGCTGGGATCCGACAGTGAGGTAATCTTGTTGCGGTTGAACGAGAGGGTAGGGGTTGTTGTCCAGGTGAAGCCTTCCTTCTTGATGGCTACATAGCTGAGCGAAAGCTCGGCGCCGTAGCTGTCCATCTTACCCGCGTTGGCGAGGAGGGTAGTGTACTGATAAGGAGGGGTAGGAACTTCGTAGTCCCAAAGGAGGTCGGTAGTATGCCTGAAATAGAGATCCAAGCTACCGTAGAGGCGATCCTTGAGCAGAGAGTAGTCGATACCGAGGTTGTACTCGTATTTCTTCTCCCAGCGGATGTCGGGGTTGACGTTCTGGCTGACGGTGTATGTATAGACATATGCGCCGTTGTACCAGAAAGTACCGCCATTGGAGAGAAGTTCCACGCTGCGGAGGTCGCTTCCGAGGTCGTTACCGGTCACACCGAAGCCCAGACGGACTTTCAGGTCGTCGACCCAGGTAACATCCTTCATGAAGTCCTCGCCGCTGACTCGCCATCCTGCGCTGAGGGCCGGGAAGAGACCCCATTTGTGGTTGGCGCCGAAGCGGGAGGAACCCTCACGGCGGATAGATGCCGAGAGGAGGTATTTCTCCTTGTAGTTGTAGTTGGCACGGGCGAACTGGGCGATCAGGGTATGAGAGTTACGGTCTGAGCTCATCTCCATGTACTTCTTCGAAGCGTCGCCGTCTCCCATCTTGTAGTACTTCATTACGTCCGGAGCGGCGAAGCCTTTGTTGGCCATGCTCGATCCGTCGTAGAAGAAGTTCTGGTAGGATACGCCTGCGACTACCGCGATGCTGTGGCCGTCGAAGTTGCGGTTCCAGTCTGCGGTGAGTTCGAACAGTTTGTTAAAAGAGGTGTTGTTGCCCCTGCCGGCCTTTCCGGAACCGGAGGCATCTGTATTAACAGTACTGTTGTACCAATAGTTGTTGTTGTCTCCCTCTTCGAGGGCGGCGAATCCGCTGACCTTCAGGCCCTGGACGGGCTTGATGTTGACGGTAGCCTTGACGCTTCCACGGAAGAAGTTGCCCGTTCCGTAGGACTCTTTCTGCATCATATTCTCGACCGGGTTCACGAAGCCGGTTTCCTCTGAGCGCCAGAAATAACCCGTGGGGGTTGTCTCGTCGTAGACGGGATAGGTAGGGTTCAGAAGGGCTGCGTTCTTGAAGTCGCCGCAGAAATAGTCGTTGCGATAGTGCATGTACGAGAGGTCGTACTGAAGGTCGAGCCAGCCGTCGAGGGCTTTCTGACCTGCGGCGAGTTTCGCACTGAGTTCGTTGCGGTTGGTAGTCTTCGCAATACCTTCAGCATTCTTGAAGTTGATAGCAGCGCGGTAGTTGAACTTGCTGGAAGAACCTACGATAGCGACGTTGTGGTTGTGGGCGATAGCTACCGGACGGCAGACTTCGCTGAGCCAGTCAGTATTGTATTCTTCGCCGTTGGGACCTGTGTAGATGTTCGGAGTTGCTGCGCCGTTCGAGAGAGTTGCGAGATTGCGGAACTCTTCGGGAGTAGCCATTCCGGTCTTGGCGTTGCGGACTGATGCCGAAGCGTAGCCCGAGTACTCGGTTCTGATCGTTGCGGTATCGGAGAAAGCATCGCCGCGTTTGGTGGTGATGATGATAACGCCGTTTGTACCGCGGGTACCGTAGATAGCTGCTGCGGAACCGTCCTTAAGGACGTCCATCGAAGCGATTTCGTCGGGCGAGATGTTGTCGATGTTGCTCACGGGAACTCCGTCTACGATAAACAGAGGGCTGGTTCCGGTTCCCTTGTCGAGAGTACTGAAACCGCGGATCTGGATGTTGTATCCGGTGCTGGTAGGATCGGAGGTAGTCTTGATGATGTTAAGACCTGCGACCTTACCCTGGAGGAGACCCATAGGGTTTGTCTTCACACCTGCGTTGAAGTCTTCGCTCTTGATGGAGGCTACGGAACCGGTAACTTCCTTTTTCTTCTGGGAGCCGTAACCGATAACGACTACGTCGTCGAGGAAGATGGTGTCCGTACCGAGGAATATCTCGGCGGGGAGTTCAGATGCTTTGTAGGTCAGAGTAGTGTATCCTATGCAGGAGATCTCGATAATCGCGTCTTCCGAGGATACTTTGAGGGTGAAAGCGCCGTCGAAATCGGTGGTTACGCCGTTTGAAGTACCCTGCTCCAACACGGCGGCTCCGATCACCGGGCCGAATTCATCCACGACTACACCCTTGACCTGATAGCTTCCCTGTGCGAATACTGCAGTGCATGCGATAAGCAGCATGGCAGCCAAGGTTAGCAATTTTTTCATAAAGGTTTTTTGGTTGTTATTGTTTGTTCAAAAATTCTGTGGCCAAAAGTCTTTTTCTACGAAAAAGCCCACAAAGATAGCAAATATTTTGAATTCCTATTTTTTTATCAATTTTACGCAAATCGAGCCTATTACAAGGAAGGCGGCGGCGACCAGGAACATCGCGGGCTGACTGCCGCCCACGGCGCTGATCACGAGTCCGCCCGTCGCCGCCGCTACGATCTGCGGGAGGCAGATCGTGCAGTTGAACAGGCCGAGGTAGCTGCCCATGTAGGGGCTGCCTTCGAGCGCGTTGGTGAGCAGGGTGAACGGAAGCGCGAGCATCGCGGCCCAAGCCGCGCCTATGAGCAGGAAGCTGCCGAACAAGACGTACTGGTTAGTCACGAAGAATACCGATGCGAAGCCGACCGCTCCGATAAGCAGCGACACTATGTAGGCTGTCTGAACCTTCTTGAAGCGAGGCAGAACGAGCGCCCAGAGCATCGAGCCGATGGCCTGGATAGCGAAGATCACGCCGACCCAGTTGCCAGCGGCCTGATAGTCCGCAGATGCGGCGTCGGTTGTTCCCCAGACATTCTTGGCGATTGCGCCATTTGTGTAGGTCCACATATACAGGAACGCAGCCCAGCAGAAGAACTGGACGAGACCTACTGTCCAGAAAGTCTTAGGGGCCTGGCGCAGCAAAGTAATGAAGCTGGCAGATGCCCGGTCGTTGCCGGGCATGACACCATTGTCATGGCCGACCTGATCGGTGTCATGGCCGACCTGATCGGCCATCTGGATTCCGTGGAACTCTGCGTACTCCTGAGGGTTCATTTCCTTCACCTTGAAGAAGGTGTAGAGTACACACAAAATCAGTATCGCCGCTCCGATGTAGAAGCTCCAGATGACAGAATTGGGAACTACTCCCTCCGGGGCAGTATTGGCGATACCGATCCAGGTGAAGAAAATCGGGAACAGATAGCCGAACAGGCTTCCCGCGTTGCAGAGGAAGCTCTGGGTACTGTACGCCAGGGTCTTCTGCTCCTCGGTAACCATATCGCCGACCATCATCTTGAACGGCTGCATGGCGATATTGATCGAGGTGTCGAGGAAGATGAGGCTGAAAAGACCGAACCACATTGCGGCGTTCAGGCCCAGGAACAGCCATGCCTTATTCAAATTCAGGCTTCCGGCGTTCGGCAACAGCATCATCACCAGGACAGCGATTATAGCGCCTACCAGCAGGTACGGCTTGCGGCGGCCGAGCTTACACCAGGTCTTGTCCGACCACTTTCCGATAAGCGGCTGGACGATCATACCCATAAGCGGCGGCAGAATCCAGAAGAAGCTGAGCTGATGAGGGTCTGCGCCGAGGGTTGCAAAAATACGTGAAATGTTAGCGCTCTGAAGAGCATAGGCGATCTGAACCCCGAAGAAACCGAAGTTCAGATTGAAAATCTCGCCAAAAGAGAGTTGTCTTTTGATGGCCATAGTCTAGTGTTAATAGCCACCAAAGATAATCATTTTTTAGAGTTTGTAGTACACGCTCATCACCCACGCGAACCAGCGAGGAGGGAGGATGGTGCGGGCGAAGACGGAGAGCTTCTGCAGGAAGGTCGCGATGATGTAGTGATAGCGCGGGCGCTTCTTGAGGATGATCTTGCTGATCTTCTTCGCCAGGAACTCGGGCTTAAGGCCGCTGTTCTCATCGTGTTCGATGCTCGCCAGCGAGCGGGCATAGCCCGGGTAGGCCTGGTGCACGGCCGGGTTGTCGACGCTCTTGCGCTGGGCCGTGAAGGCGGTGGCAAAATCGCCTGGCTCGATCGTGGTGACGTTGATGCCGAACCCGCGGATCTCGAGCCGCAGGGCCTCGCAATAGCCTTCGATCGCGAACTTGGACGCGCTGTACATGCCTTGATACGGCAGGCCGACGAGTCCGCCGATCGAGCTGAAGCAGATGATATGGCCATGGCCCTGCCTGCGCATGATCGGGACGACCTCGCGTATGTAGCGGACCATGCCCATGAAGTTCACGTCCATCTGCCTCTGGCAGTCCTCGATCGAGCAGAATTCGAGCGGGCCGCCGATGCCCATTCCGGCGTTGTTGATGAAGACGTCGATGACGCCTTCGGCATCCACGACCTGCCGGACTGCGGCCTCGACCTCGGCCTGGTTGGTGGATTCGGCCTTGATGTAGGTGACGCCGGGGATGAGGTCGGTGGCCTTGCGGTGGGTGCCGTAGACCTTGTGGCCTTCGGCGTTCAGGCGCTCGGCCATGGCCTTGCCAAAGCCGGAGGTGATACCGGTGATGAGGATGACCATGGGATTAAGCCTCGATTATGCCGTACTCCTTGAAAATCTTCGTCAGGACCTCGACCGCCTGATCCACGTGTTCGCGGTTGTGGGTGGCCATCAGCGCGAAGCGGATAAGGACGTCCTTCTCGGGCACTGCCGGCGCGATTACAGGGGTGATGAACACGCCCTGCCTGTAGGCTTCCTCTACGAGCGAGAGGGCCTTGATAGTGTCGCGGACCATCAGCGGGATGATAGGGGACTCGGTGAGATTGATATCGAAGCCGTTCTCCCTGAAGCACTTCCACGCGTAGCGGGTAGTGTCCCAGAGGTGTTCGCGGCGCTCGGGCTCTTCGATCATAATGTCCAGGGCCTTCGATGCGGCGGCGGTTGCGGCCGGCGTCATCGACGCGCTGAAGATGAGCGAGCGGCTGTTGTGCTTGATGAAGTTCAGCACGTCGTGGTCGCCGGCAATAAAGCCGCCGAGCGAGCCGAAGCTCTTGGAGAACGTGCCCATGATGAGGTCGGTGCGGTCGGTCAGGCCGAAATGGCTGGCTGTTCCGCTGCCGTTCTCGCCGAAGACTCCGAGGCCGTGGGCGTCGTCAATCATCACGGATGCGCCGTACTTGTCGCAGAGGTCGCAGATCTCGGGAAGTTTCGCAAGGTCGCCGAGCATCGAGTAGACACCGTCGATGACGATGAGCTTGTAGGCGTCGGGCTCGCATACCTTGAGTTTCTTCTCAAGGGCCTCCATGTCGTTGTGCTTGAACTTGTAGACAGTACTCCAACCGAGGCGGCTGCCGTCGATGATGCAGGCGTGGTCGGTGTCGTCCAGGAGGATGTAGCCTCCCTTGAATCCAAGGCAGCTTACTACTCCGAGGTTGACCTGGAAGCCTGTGCTGTAGGTAACGGCCTCTTCCTTACCCACGAACTTTGCGAGTTTCTCTTCGAGTTCCTGGTGGATGTCGAGGGTTCCGTTGAGGAAACGGCTGCCGGAGCAGCTTGTACCGTATTTCTTAACTGCCGCGATTGCAGCTTCTTTGAGTCTGGGGTCGTCGGAAAGTCCGAGATAGGAATTGCTTCCGAACATCAGCACTTTGTGGCCGTCTGCCATCGTAACGACAGGATCCTGGCCCGAGCTGATAGGTTTGTAGTAAGGGTAGATACCCTTTGCTTTTACTTCCTGAGGGACTGTGTATCTTGCACAGATCTCATTTAGTTGACGTTTCATATCAATAGGTTTAGTACGTTTCACTTTTTTTGTGGCGACAAATATACGTACTTTTTTTGAAATGGTCCTTTGGACCCAGGGCGGATGGTCTTCGGAGGGAAGCGGGAGTGTTTTTCCGCCGTTTGGCCGATTATTCTCTTCTCCGGCGCCGTTTTCGGCATTTTTGGCGCCGCTGACCTACCGGGGCTGACGCCGGGGCGGGAGGGGAAGCGCGAAGGGTTAAAGGTTGGTACGATTTTGTCGAAGATCGTCCCTGAGG
>CAJOJC010000016.1 GCA_905234775.1 uncultured Bacteroidales bacterium
AAGCCAGGGTGCGCTGAACTTCTTCAGCCTGCTTATCGCTTTCGGCGGAATTCTGGTCCTGAACGCCCTTACAGTGTCGGCCTTCTCCAACGTATTCGACAATATTTCGGAGAAGTACCGCAAGGGCGAGAGGCGCTACAAGCTTCGCGGCCATGTCCTTATCCTCGGCGGCGGACGGCAGCTGCTCGACATGCTCCGCGCGCTTAAGGGCGAGCGTGAGTTCGAGGGCTGCGATATCGCGGTGATGACGTCTTCAGACGTAGAAGCGCTGCGCGACTTGGTCGAGACAGCGCTGGACGACCCGAAGTTCTGCCGCAGGCTGATATGGTACCGCGGCGAGAGGGCCAACGAAGACGACCTTCGCAGCGCATGCGTTTCTTCCGCCGCTCGAATCTACATTATCGGCGAGGACGATGAGCCAGCCCACGACTCGGTGAGCATCGGAACTCTCGGCCTGCTGCGCTCGATATGCGCCGGCACCAAGGGCTCTGCTATCCCCTGCTTCGTGACCCTGGAGATGCACTCGACCATGGACGTTTTCAACTACCTGCCCTCGCCTGCCGACTCCCGCCTGCAGGTGGAGATAGTCAACGCCAGCGATTACCTGGCCGAGCAGCTGCTGGTAGACACCGACTTCCTGCCCGTGCCTTCAGACGGTCAGTCGCTGCATATAGTGATCGCCGGCTTCGGACGCGTAGGACGCTCGATCGCAAGCGTGGCCGCGCAGATCTGCCACTTCCCCAAGGGCTGCCGGACCGTTATCTCGTTCGTCGAAACCGGCATGCAGGAGAAGATGGACAACTATGTTGCTAACCACCGGAGTCTTTTCGACCTTTCTCACTATACCTACATTTCGCCTGTCGGCCGCACGGGCTACGTTCCCCAGAACGGCTACGGCGACTTCCTCGACGTGGAGTGGGAGTTCATCGACAGCCACCTCTCGTCCGAACTGACGCGCGGGCTGCTTACGAAATGGGAAGCCGACAAGGCTCAGAAACTGGTGCTTGTACTTTGCTATGAAGATGCTGCTGAATGTATTTCTGCGGCCCTGCATCTGCCAAAGGCACTGTATAAGGGAGGCGTCCCGATTGCAGTGTATCAAAAAGACCATCCGGAGATGTTGGATGCCGCCCTCGCGACCGGCCAGTTCGGTTCGCTCACGAGCTTCGGCGAGGCCTCGGAGGGCAGCGACGCGCTTTTCCTTAGAAGGTCGTTGTGGGGCAAGAGGGTGAACTTCCTGTATGACCGCAAGTACGGCGGCGGGAGCGCGACGCCCGACGAGGCGTGGGCTCGGTTGTCCTTCGCCCACAAACTCTCGTCCATCGCCAGCGCCGCCTCGATTCCGCTGAAACTTCGCGCCTTCGGGCTGGAGCCTACCCGAGCCGCGGTCGACGCTCTTTCCGAGAAGGATCTTGATGTTTTATCGGAGGTTGAACATCGCCGCTGGATGATTTCAGTGTTGATGATGGGCTATTCTGCCGCGCCTGCTTCAGAGCGCAAGGACCGTTCGCGCTTCAAAGAGCTTAAGAACAAGGAGTTCATCCATCTGGACATCGCCCCTTACTGCGAGATAGCCGAAGAAGCAGATAAAGATACGGTTATCGTTAAGAACATTCCATTTATTGTCAATGGAGATCCAATAGCAGAATTATGATAAACATCACTACCGCCCCTTCCGACGACGTCCTCTACGCCAAGAGCAAATGGTGGGGATTCCCCGACCTTCCCGATGATCTTGACTGGCCTACTGTAGAGGCGGAAGATGAGGGCGAAGTATTTGACGATCCGCTTACCTTCGTATGCCAGATACGCTGTGAGGATTTGGCGGAACTGGATCCCGAAGGGCTGCTGCCCCACGAAGGCATGCTCTACTTCTTCGCCGCGCTCGATTATTTCCTGGGAGATTTGGACGCCTTTACCGCCCCGGGGATGGGCGAATGGCCTTCAGAGTATTTCAAGGTTTTATATTCGCCCGTGGAAGAGGGGCTGAACACGCATACGCTCTTCTATGATGAAGAGGATGAGATACCGGCATGTCCGGCACCGGAAAGGATTGTGTTCGGGCAGAAGATGCCCGATCAGGTCGGGCATGACGTCACTCCCGACCCCGATCGGGAGTCTTACACCTGGCTTCTGGGCGAGCCCTATCTCGAAGAGATCCGCGAGGCGATGCCGGGTTACATCTCCCTTCTCCAGATAGATGAAAATGACGACTGGGGACTCCGCTTCTTCGACTGCGGAATGCTCAATTTCATGATAAAACCGGCAGACCTTGCGGCCCGCCGGTTCGATAAAGTTCGCGCCTACCTTTACTCCGCTTAATTAGCTGATGGAGTCGAGGCTGGGGACGTAGTTGCGCTGGACCTGGCTGGCGAAGATCTGGGAGATCTCCTTGACGCTGAGGCCGAGCTGCTGGCCGATGTGGTAGATGAAGTTGACCTCTTTCTCAGTGATGTCCTTGTCTGCGAGAACCATTCCTATGATATAATCGAGAAGGGCCGGCTTGAGGCTCGGATCGTACTGAATAAGCTGATTGACTGACTGCTCGAACATCTTGTCGACATCGCCCTTGGCGACCTGGGCCAGGAAGTCTCTGGGGAAAATCAGGGAATTGGAAAGGTTCTTCAGGATATACTCATATTCTTCCTTCTCTACCTTGCCGTCGATATTTGCGGTGATGATACCTGCCGTAGCAATGAACACCGACATGGGGCCGTCGAGAGGACCGTTTCCGAGCTTGAGAAGAATCTGGATAAGCTGATCCATGCCCTTGTCGAGAGCCTCCTGGTTGAGCGCGTTCGCAAACAGGTTGATAGCCTCGATGCGGATGGGGTTCACCGGATGATCGTAGTGGCTCATGCCGCCGCCGTTGAGGAAGAAATCGAGGTGTTTAGTGTTGTCGATCAGTAGATCTCCAAGCCCAACCTCCATCTTCTGAAGATCCAGACCTGAAGCCATCTTGAAGAAAGCTGTAACGCAGGCGCCGAGGTTCTCGCAGGCCAAGTAACCATAGCGGTCGGCTACGAGTTCGGCGAGGTTGTCGTGGAGACGGATCTTATACTGGAGAGCGACCGGAGGGCAGGTGGTCTGAGGAGGGTAGACGAACCAGATAAGGCGCTTGAGCTCGGTGTCTTTATTGATGAGGTGGCCGAGTTCATGGCCGATTACGAAACGGAGTTCGTCTTCGCTCATGAGGTTGAAGAGCTCGGAATTGACGTTGACGATATCCGGCTGGTCACCTTCTGCTGCGATAGAGTAAGCGTTGATAGTAGAATCGCCTGTCACATAGAAATCAACCTCTTCTTTGTAGCCAAGTTTGTCCTTGACTTCGTGGCAAAGCTTATAGAAACCGCCCAGAAGGTTCTCGTCCGCCTTCATGCAGTGGCCTTCCATCTTGCTGCGCCAGTAGTTGTCGCTGTCTGAAGTGTACTCGGCGTTCTTGAGAACGAACTTTACGACATCGCCCTGAAGGGCATTGTAAATCTGACCCTGAAGGTCTTTCTCCAATTTGATTTCGGGATTGAGCATATTATTGAATTTTTGCAATTATTATCGAAATGTTGTCTACGCCTCCGGCTTCGCAGGCCATGCGGAGCAGGTCCGTGGAAGTGGCGCCTTCGGCCAGGGCCTGCTCAAGCGACTCATCCGGGACCATGTCGCACAGGCCGTCGGAACAAACGAGCAGCACGTCTCCGGACAGCAGTTTTCCGTCCAGTTCGTCAACGATGAGACGACCCTCGCAACCGCCGCCAAGACAGTTTAACAGGCGTTTGTCTGCCGAAGGATCGCCGGTCAGGCCGCGCTCCGTTTCGTCGACCGTGAGCTGACGGAGCAAACCTCCGCGCAAGCGATACACGCGACTGTCGCCGGCGTTCACGAGCCAGGTGCGGCCGTAGTGCCAGATAACGCCCGTGAGCGTGCAGCCCATCGGATAGACCTGCCCGCGCTCGGCGGCAAAACCGTTCAGCTTATAACTGATATAATGAGCCGCCTCGCGAATGTCGTCCTCGAACGATCCGGGCTGAATCTGATGGAGGTTCAACTGCTCCTTGATTTCGGAGAGCGCGAACTCGCTGGCCTCTTCCCCGGCCTCATGGCCGCCCATGCCGTCGGCTACCAGCAAGTAGAAAAAGCCGTCGTCCGGGGTATCGACCGTCAGCGCGGCGGAGTCGTCGCGAAGAAACAGCCCACCCACCGAGACGGCGTCTTCGTTGCCGTCGCGCACGAGGCCTTTGTGGCACACTGCCTGGATATCGAGTCTCATTCTACCGTGAATTCAAGAGTTGCGATGCGAACGCGATCGCCTATTTTTAGCTCGACCGCAACACCGGGCTCAAGGCGCTTATCGTTAACGTAAGTTCCGTTCGTGGAGCCGCTGTCAGTAATAGTCCACCCGCCAGCCGTCTGGCCGATAACGCCATGGTTACCAGAGACATAGGGGTTAGCAGCAAGCTCGGGCCATATGCCGCCGCGACGCCCGAACGCGCCCTCCTGCAACGCGAGGCGCCAGCCGTTGCCGGCCAGGCAAGATGGCCGATCGGAGTCGGCCATGACGGAAGAGGAGTCGGGCATGACGGAAGAGGAGCCGGGCATGACCTTCACGTCACCCCCGACCTGATCGGGGGTCTCTACACCAGCGGCGGGACGCGGTCCCAGCGGACTTCCGCAGACGGGACATTCGGTTCCGCGCTTGGGGCGGCCGCACTGGGGGCACCACTTCAGTTCCTTTCCGCACTGGTCGCAGAAAATGCTGTCATCGGGTATCAAGGCCCGGCATTCAGGACACTGTATCATAGTACATCCTCCATTTTGATGGTTTTACGCTCCTCGAGGGTGTGGACCCCGCCTTCCTCGGCTAGACGCGTAGCGAGGTTGCTCCTGACTTCGCCGAAGAAGTTGCGCGCGTCGCGGCCGTTACCGAAGGTCCTGCCCCGGCGGTTGTACAGCATAGTGAGCTTTCCGCGAACGGCATTCTCCGCCATGGGATCGAGCATATAGCCGTCCTTGCGGGCGAAGATCATGAATATTTCGAAGAGCTCGTCGGGCGTATAGTCCTCGAAGACGATGCGATTGCGCTCGGGGAAACGGCTCTCGAAGCCGCTGTTGCCGGCGATGAACATCTCCATTTCGTAGGTATAGCCGGCCGCGATGCAGACGAACTTCCCGCGGTCGTCTTCCAGCCGCTTGACCAGCGTCTGAAGCGCGAGCGAACCATACTGGCCGTCGGCAAGCTGGTAGGCCTCGTCGATGAAGAGGATGCCGCCCATGGCCGTGTCGATGACATGGGAGGTAATCGCCTCCGTGTCGCCGACCACGCGGCCCACGAGCTTGGTCTTGTCCACCTCCACCACCGCCGGCGAAGGCAGCGCGCCCATCGAATAGAGGATCTTGCCCATGAGGCGGGCGACCGTGGTCTTTCCCGTTCCGGGGTTGCCGAGGAAGAGGTAATGGCCCAGAGGAATATCCGGCCGGCGGTTTTCGAGCCGCGAGCTCTCGATTTCGTTGTTGATGGTGTGGGCCAACTTCGTTAGCGCGGTCTTCACGCCCTCGAGGCCAACCAGTTCGTTAAGTTCGGCCAGGCACTCATCGACCGATATCTTCTCCGGCTCCTTGAACGGGATGTCCTCGAGATACGCGTTGTGGAGGAACTCCGGAGTCCATTTGTCGAACGGAGTGTTGTTGATGCGGTTATTGATGTTTGTCTTGGTCTCGGCTACCTTCTTTATAGCCTCGCCGGCATTGCCAAACTTGTCGTCCTTCATCGCCACCATCGCCTGGAACATCTTCAGGGCCTTCATCCTGACTGCATCATCTGCCAGAACGAAGTTGTAGCTCTTAGCCTTTGCCGCACGCTCATAGATCTCCAGCAGCTCTTCGGCGGAGTAATCGTTGATATGGATGAAGTGGGAGAAGCGCCTCTTCAGGCCCGGATTCGAATTCATAAAGGCATCCATCTCCTTCGGGTAACCGGCGCAGATTACTACAAACTTGCCGGCATCGTTTTCCATACGCGTCATGAGAGTACGGACGGCTTCGCGGCCCTCGGAGCTGGTGCTCTGGCCGGCCGAGTCCATGGGGTCCAGGCCATACGCCTCGTCCAGGAACAGGACGCAGCCCATGGCTTCGTTGACGGCGTCATTCATCTTTTCCTGGCTCTCATTAACGAACTTGCTGAGAATCTGCTCGGGTTTCTTCTCTACGACGCGGTCTGAGCCTATCACTCCAAGCGCCTTGAATATTTTTCCGAAGATACGGGCGACAGTAGTCTTTCCGGTTCCGGGATTGCCAGTCAGCACGAAATTGTATTTGGTCAGGCCTTCTGCGGCCTCGTCCATCTCGATCAGTCGTTTCTGGGTTGCTATTTCACTCGCGATACGGCGGATGGTATCCTTGACTTCGGACATGCCCACAAGGCCGTCCAGTTCCTTCATGATCTCCTCGACCGAGATATCTTCGGTCAGTTCTTCGCCAACGATGTCGGCATACGAAAGGATTTCGTCCGCGGCGCCACGGAGGCGATGGCGCTTGACCGCAAGATCGAAGAGATTGCGGACTTCGCCGGCATTGCCGAAGGTCTCGCCGCGCTTGAGCCACATCTTGTCGAACACCTTCGGAAGCATCTCCTCCGCTTTCTGGTCGAGGGTGAAGACGACGTGTTCGTCGTTGCTGGCCAGACGCATGCGGAACAGCTGCTCCAGTTCGCGGGCCGAGTAATCGGGGAACTCGATGGTCACATTCATCCTTCGCGGGAGACCGGGGTTCATGCGAATGAAATCGCCCATCTCTTTAGTGTAGCCGGCCATTATGCAGACGAACTCGCCCTTGCGGTTCTCCAACAGGGTCATGAGGGTGTTCACGGCATCGCCGCCGTAGCCTGCAGAGCCGTCGCCGTAGCGGGTGTTCAGGGCATATGCCTCATCGATGAAGAGCACACCGCCCATCGCCTGGTTCACATATTTCTTGACGTTTTCCTCCGAATCTCCGAGGTATCGGCCGATGAAGTCCTTGCCGCTTATCTCGACGAACTGTCCGGTAGGAAGCGCGCCTACCGCATTCAGCACCTCGCCGAACTTGCGGGCGAAAGTAGTCTTGCCGGTTCCGGGGTTGCCCGTGAAAATGAAATGGTCAGTAATGAGTTTGTCCTTAAGGCCGTTTTCTTTCTTTTTCTTGACGTTGCGGACTATGGCTTTGATCTCCTCCTTCACACTCTGAAGGCCCACATAGTTGTCCAGCTCAGCGAGAATCTGATCCTCGCTCTTGGGGATGAAGCACTGGGCGGTATCTATGTCCTGAGCCTCGGCGGTTTTGCTGCCGCGAGCCATGGCCTTGACGTAGATACTCTCCGCCACCATCTCGGAAAGGTGTCCGTTGGTGTGGCCCAGATCGGTCTGGCGCATGTACCAGGCGAAATGGGCATTCAGCTTCTTAGGGAGGTCATCTGCTACGGATACGTTGTATTTTTCCTTCAAGAGCTGCAGGGCCAGTTCGGTCAAGTCGTTCAGTCCGAAAGCGCCCAGTTTGAATTCGAACTCGAACAGGCGGTGGACATCTTTATTGTTCTCGAGGAACTCCGCCAGGTCGTTGTGGTCGCCGCAAAGAATCAGGATGGGGGCGCCCTCGATCTTTCGCATACGGGCGAAGAGTTTGTCGAGCTGGTTTACCTCGGAAGCCTTGTTGGTGGGAAGCAGTTTCTGGGCGTTAGTGATCAGCAGGATTCCATCTTTCATGCCAGCCAGATTGTCGTCCAGTTTAGAGGCGAACTCCGCCCAGTCGGCGGCGTCTACCTCCTTCGCGGCCTGTTTGACGACTCCGCTCGCAACAATCTTATCGACAATAAGGTGGGCGATGAAGTGTTTTCCGCTGCCGGAATCTCCGAGCACGAGGCTGTCCATGCCCATGCGGGCTCCGCCGCGGGTAACTTCCCTGGCGACCCTGAGCTTTTCGTCGAGCCTGTCGAGCTCCGGAACTATGCTGTCCTTTCCGATAAGGCCCTTTTGAGTAGATTCGCTTTCGAGAGCTTCGCCGCAAAACCGGCAAAACTTCGCCTCAGGCCTGTTATCTTTTCCGCACCTTGTACAATTCATATACTATATAGTTTTGTCACCAGCGATACATCCAACAACGTCACCCCCGACCCGATCGGGGGTCTCGGATGCCCGGTCGGGGCCGGGCATGACATACGAAGTCTGTTCGGCGGCGGGCTTGGAGAGTTTCTCGCTCCTGGGGATGAATACCATGAAGATGGCGAAGACTACAGTAGCACCGATGAATACGAGGATGCGTTTCATGCGGACCTTAAGGTCGTCTTTCCACCAGCTAATGTCGTTGTCGTTAAACGCTCCGTTGAGAGATGAATCGAAATCTCTCTCGGTAGAGAACGCGTAATAAAGGGGCTCGAGAACCTTTTCGTCGAAGCCGGGACTCGTGAACTTTCGGGCAGAGTCCGCGAAAGGACTCCTGAAGAAGAGCACCTTAAGACACAGGAACACCAACACTGCGATTATCAGCGCCGCAAAGATGTAAAGGATGAACTGCCCAAGGAACTTCACTATTATCATCAGTATGAACCCCCCGATGAGTCCAAGAACTACGGGAATCAGGCAACCGTCCGTATCCAACACGAAATACAGCACTCCGGCTATCACCAATCCCAGAACCCAGGTCCAGTTTTCGAGTTTGAAATGACTTACGTCTATTATTGGATTCTCGATGATTGAGAAGATGAGCATTACCAGCATCAGCACTAAAGGGATAGCGCAGAACAGGACCGCCGATACTATCTGGAGCACGCTCCTGACATTAAGCACTCCAATCTTACGCTTACCTGCAACGAGCAGTTTTTCGGCTTCCTTACGGGCATAGTCGAAGCGGGTAACGGGAGTCATGTCTTCGTCTATCCTTCGCAGATCGTCGAGGTAGGCCTTCAGGCGGCGCTCGTATGTAAACTGAGGTTTATAGTCTACGGTAGGGTCTTCCTGATGGTTAACGGCTAAGAAGCCGGGGATGCCCCCGTTGTAGTAGTCTTTCTTCAGCGTCTTCGCCGGTTCGGCGAACAGAGCCTGCAGCGAATCTACGGTGTGACCGTTGGACAACTGCAGTTCAGGCGTAACCCCGAAGCCCTTTATAACTTTCATCCACCCGGTCTGAGCAAGGAAAACGTCGTCCTTGGGGCCGCATTTCTTGCGGTTGTCGTCCGAGTTGCGGTCCGTACAGTACACGAACCACGAACGCTGCCTGGAGAAACGGTCTCCCTTGGTGTCCATAGAGGCCGTGACGTAGTGATAATCCTCCGGAGCGAAGAAGTTCATAGCAATGTTCAGGACCGTCTCCATCGGGAAACGCAGCGTCAGCGGGTTGTTCTTATTGACCTTCCAGAAAGAGGCGAAATTATTAAAGTCTCCTCCTCCCATGACCCAGAAGATATTGTAGGCCTGATTGAACAGGCGCCCAAGCCCTTCCTGGGTCATCGCATAGTCGGGGTTTTTCGGGTCATTGATAAGATTGATGTCCGCAAGCGGGTCCAACAACTGTACCCTCAGCATAAATATGTCGAGGGTATCTCCCGACGGGGGAAAACTCTCGGCAATAGAAGCGCTTCTCACCCTTACCCACTCCGTGAAGATGTCGCTGCTCAGGCGACTCGCCGTTTCCTGGTCGACTATGGATGAGTTGCAGAAATTGCTTACGTCCTTCAGGGTCACGGCGCTGGCCGCTACAGGGCTGGCGTCCGTCCGCGATGCGCCGCTGAGCGGGAACGGAATCTTGGAGTCGAGGAAGAAAATGGTCGCGAACAGGCCGGTATTCCGGTCCTCCGGATAACGTTTCTCGACTATGTCATGGACCTCGAGGGCGAGCTCCGGGAAGGGTTTCAGCCAGCGCTCAACCTGGCCGCGGTAGAGGTATCTGACCGCGAGGTCGCTTTCGTCTTCGAGCATGAACATCGCCAGTTCCTTCGGGGTGTTGGCGATCTGGTGCTTCGAGGCGTTGTAGGTTATGTTCAGGTCTTCGATTATCTCGCCTTCGTCTACGGGCACGTCTTCCCCTTTCATGGTCCGCTCGATCTCGGGCAGATCCCAGCGTTTCGCCGGGGTTCCAATCAGCAGCCCGCGGCATATCTTCGCTAGCGGGTCGGGCATGTCGGCCGGAATAGCGATGCGGCCCTTTTTCTTGTCTATCGCGAGCTCCGGCTCCTTGGCATCGAACGCGCCCTCGCCCATCCACAGCGAGAGGATGGTCATTCCCAGCGAATAGAAATCGGCCTTCGGAGTCAGTTCGATGAAGACTCCCTCAGGGAGGGAGACCGTGTCCGTATAGATCTCCGGCGCTGCATAAATCGGGGTGCGGAGCTGCTTGGTGATGCAGGTCCCACGGTCGTCGATTTCGTCAGATATTCCGAAGTCGCACAGGACGCAGTCCAGGCCGCCCTCGCCGCGGCGGAGAAGGATGTTCGCGGGCTTGACGTCTTTGTGGAGGACGCCGGATTTGTGGATTTCGTCAAGGATGATCGCCACCTTCAGCGCGATGGCAAGGATGGCTTCCGCATTCCCTTTCAGGCCCGCAGTCGCTGCGCAGCCTTCGGGGAAATATTCCATCAGTTCATAGTCGGGGCCATACTCCAGAACGTCGACTATATAGCCCTTTCCTTTCAGACGCTCGAGGCGCTTAAGGACCTTGGTATTTGTTGTAAAGCCGGGATGGCAGAGTTTCAATACTGCCCTGCGTTTTCCGTCGGTTACGACATATATATCCCCTTCAGAACCGCTGCCGAGGACCTTCTCGACCGTGTAGGTTTTGCCGCCGGCGCTGACCTGGTCGCCGGGTTTGTGGGCGGCTTTGCCGGGCCTGACCGGATCTTCTCCTGGCTTTCCCAGCGCGGAAGCGGTCTTCTGGAAGGCGGAAAGCGTTTTCTGGAACGACTCCGTCTTCTGAACAGCCTCCGTTTTCTGGATGGCTTCAGTCTTCTGTTGAACTAAGTCATCAAAGCCTGCCATAGCCTAAACGCGTTTATAAACTTTACGCTCGACGTTGGTAGTGAAGATTTCGCCGCCGCTCTGGACGACCTCGCACTGGGTACAGGGGACCCATTTCCCGCCGAGGCCGGGGCGGGCGCATTCGCAGGGATTGTTGTGGAGGACGTGGCAGTAGTTACATTCCCATGCCATGGACTCTTTGAGCGGGATTCCTCGCCAACTTTCCTGGACCGTCTCCATGACCGCGACCTTGCGGGCGGTAGCGTAGTTGCGCTGTTCCTGCGGGGTCATGCCGACGGGCGGGAGCATCTCCTCCATCACCTGGTTTGCGTCTTCGACCGCTTTCTGGTATTCGGCCATTATCTCCTCGCGGCTGCGCTTAGTCTTCGGCTTTTCAGCCTTCGGGGCCTCGGCCGGCTTGAAACCGACCTTGCCCATGAGTTCGCGCAGGCGCAGTTCGCCTTCCGTGGGTTCGCGCGGGCCTTCGTCTTCCGGGCCTGGTTCCGCTCCGTCGAGCTCTGCCTCGAGTTCGGCGATTCTCATCAGGAGGTGGGCCGCTTCCTTGACTTTCGGGTCGCGCTTGGCTTTATCGACGGCGATCCTTGCGGCGCGGGAGAGAGGCTGGCCGCACTGCCCGCAGAAGGGGCGGTGGTTGATGATGTGGCAGGTGGGGCATTCTATCCCCTCGGCAGGCATCCCGCACTCCGGGCAGTCGATGTCTTCCGGCCTCATAGGCGCGCCGCAGAACGTACAGTAGTCTACGAGCTTAGCCCCGCAGACCGGGCAGAATTCCAGCCCGGGCTCGATTGTCGCTCCGCAATGGGAGCACACGCCGCCAGATGGCCGATCAGGTCGGCCATGACTCTCTTTAAAGACGTCACCCCCGGCTTGACCGGGGGTCTTTGTCCGCTCGCGTACTCTGACGTCTTCCGCCATGGGGCTAGTCCTGGACTCTGAGCAGGCCGTCGACCGCTTCGTTGATGGCGGCGAAGGTCTCGTTCAGGAGCGATTTGGTGCAGAAGCCTTCGATCTCGTAGCCTTTGTCGGTTTCGAGGGCGAAGACGATGTTGCCGTAGATCGGGTAGCCGCCTCCGTAGAGGATGGTAGCGGTCATGTTGTCGCCCACGGTCTTGTTTCCGTAGCCGTTGCGGGCGACCATGAACACGAGATGGCGCTCGTTGAGGCGCAGCTTCTCCGAAAGCTTGTTAAGCGCGGGAGTGAAGCGGACGATCTGGACTCCGCCTTCCGTTCCAATCCAGGATGAGAGCTCGCCGCTGAGGGTGTTCCAGTCTTCGTTGGAGCTCTGCTGAACGGATGCGATGCCGTAGAAATTAGCTACGATGAAGGCGGGGATGATCTGGTCGTCTTCCGCGGGTTCCGGCTCCGGTTCGGGTTCTGGCTCTTCGGCGTTTCCAAGATCGGGATCGGGCAGGCCGCAGATGTCCTGAATCTTGAAGAACAGGGCCTTCTCGTCATCGGTGAGTTCGCCGTCTGTGCAGATAATCCTGGCGAAGAGGTTGGACATCTGCTGCTTTCCGTCGTCATCAAGAGATTTGATGTGGCCTATGGCAGTAAAGTCGTCCATTTTTTCGCCGGCTTCCATAATCTGGTCCAACAGATCCTTGTCTACCGAAGGAAATGTCTGGAAGAAGTCGAACAGGGGCTGTATTTCTTCTGTTGAAGCCTCTCCGTCGGCATAAATAAAATGCTTTGCGACCTTATAGATCGCAGCAAGGGTTACACCAGTTGCGTTCATAAGGCTTAAAGTTTATCTGCTCCTGTAAATAGCGGAAGACCGCAGACTTCAATCATTCCCTTGTAAACTTCCTCCTCTGAAGGGTCGAGTTTTCCGTCACTGGCAATAGTGATGAAGATCATGTCGGAAGTAAACTGCTTCTCTTCAGCGTCGAACCTCTTGATGCGCTGGATTGCTTCATCCAGACTCATTTCGTTTGCAAACTTTACATAATCTGCAAGGAGGTCGTCGCGGCCTTCGAAATTATACTGCGCGCGAAGGCCGTCAAGGATGGTTTTGAATTCGATCTGCTCGAAGTTGCCGTCTTCACGGGCGGTAGCAAGACATACTGCGATTACCGCAGCCAGGTCTTCAAATGTTGAGGGTCCTCTCATAATGATATTAGTTTATAGATGTATTTGTTGTAACAAGTCGGGTTAGGGTTGTGGTCGTAGACGAATTCTTCGCCTGGTCCGAGGATGAAGGGGATACCGTTGTCGTCGATTCCCAGTATATTTCCGTCCGGCAGGGGCTGGAGGTATGCTTTGGTCCAACCCAATTCCGCCAGGCCGTCCTCTTTAAGGTCTGTCAGCGCTTTGTCTTCAGGTAAATATCTGCGGTGGACTTTTTCGTACATCATCTCCACCCACTGACCCTCGAATTTCAGTCCTTGGGGGAACTGCATGTTTGACTGTTGTTTAAGGACTCCGTTTTCCCAAAGGCCAATCCCTACAGGGAGCCAGTCTACGCGATGTTCCTTATAAGTAGTCATAGGGCTGCCGCAGGAGATTACCCTGCCGCAGGAGTCGAACTCCGCAGTCTCCATCACTTCTTCGTAGGTTCTCTTGCGGGTGATCTCCTCATCCCATTCGCGTTTTACGAAGGCAAAGCCATAGCCGTTTAGGACTCCTTCCTTGAGCTGGCCGGACCCTATATCTCCGTTCGGAGACACGATAGTTCCGAGGCCGTTTTCACTGCCCCACAACTTCCGCCCGTCATCGAGGATAGTCCAATTTTTACCGAAGGTAAAGTACATAGTTGTGTAAATATACAAAAATTCAGTTACTTTAATCCAAAAGCGATATCTTTGTGGTAAGAAGAATAGTATGGCAACTTTCAAATACCCCAACGGCAACGTCTATACGGGCGAAGTCAATGACGCCGGCCAGCCCCATGGCCGCGGTCACATGGATTATAAGATTAGCGGCTATATCGCCGAATACGACGGTATGTGGGAAAACGGCGTCCGCAGCGGAAAAGGACATTACCATAAGTTCTCTACAGGTGGGGGCGCTCGCTACAGTTACGACTACGACGGAGACTGGCTCAGCGACCTCCAGCACGGCGAAGGTGTCGAGAAAGACAGCCGGGAGCAGGGCGTCCACCTCTCGACCGTTAGCGAAGTCTATCGCGGCGGATTCAAGGAGGGCAAGCGCCATGGCCACGGCGTTATCGAGAAAGACAATTTCGACGGCAGTTTCACGGACGGCGTCAACCGTTTCGAAGGAACTTTCGAAGAGGGACGGACGGTCGGCCACGGCGTGTGGGAATATGCCAACGGCGATCGCTTCGAAGGCGAGTTCGCCGATTATGGGAACAAGCACGGCCATGGTGTTTACACCTACAAAAACGGCCTGCGCTTCGAAGGCGAGTGGGAGCGGAATTCATTTGTAAACGAAAGCTTGATTGCCGATCCATCGCTTGAAACGCCCATGCTCATTGTCTCCGAACACCACTCCGGCTTCGATTACAACCGCGACGGCAGTTTCATCTTCGCAGCCCGGAAAGGTCTCGTACGCTATGCGGAGGCCGCCAGCCTCGGCAACAGTCTGAAAATTGGCGGCGACAAGGGTCTGGAATTATTAAACGTCGATAAAGACAGTGTTACCTTCGCCGTCAGCGGAGTTTTCACAAAAGACGGCAAGCCAACGGAAGCTACGGTTCGCCGCGGGGAGAATGTCCTCTTCGAAGATGTCCACAATGCGACAGCGACCATCTACGACGAAGACTACGACTACACTATCGAAGACCGCCTGGAGGTAATTTGCCGCTAAAGAATTGCTATATTTGTGATATGAAAAGAATTATACCCTTATTCCTGGCGCTGGCGCTGCTCGCCTCCTGCTCAAAGGACAAGGCTGAATCTTTAGACGTCAATATGCCTGCCAGTATGCTCGAAAAACTGAGTTTCGAAAACTATAAGGTAGAGACTACCAAAGACAAATACGGATTCCACGTATTTTACGAAGAAGGCATCGACGGGACCCGTTACGACGTCTGGGCTTCGGGCAATAAGGGCGCCGCACTGGCAAACTCCAAACGCAACCCCGAAAAATTCCCCACATACGCTTCACCGGACGGCTACGAAGGGTATTGCGCCTGTATGAACACCCAGGCAACCGGTACGTTCGGCAAGCTCATCGGCAAGCCCATCGCCGCCGGCTCGCTGTTCCTTGGGAACTTCAATATGGACAAGGCTATGACTGACGAGTTGAAGACTACCGAGTTCGGCATCCCGGTGGACCGCCAGCCCCGCAAGGTAGTTGGTTGGTATAAGTACACCCCCGGCAAGACCTACATCGACAGTAAAAGAAGGGAGATCAAGGATCAGATAGACAGCGCCAGCGTCACCGGAGTTTTCTGGCGTAACGAGAATCCTTCAGGAAAGAAGATCGTGCTCTACGGAGACGACTACAACACCAACCCCTATGTGGTCAGCCGCGGAAGGATCGCCGATATTCCGATTTCTGAAGACTGGGCCAGATTCGAAATGGTTCTCGAAGGAGATGAGGCGGACCCTGAGATCCTTGCAGAATGGGGATACAGTTTTACCGTCCTGTTCTCTTCCAGCAGAAATGGAGGAGACTTTGAGGGCGCCGTAGGAAGTACCTTTATGGTGGACGAGGTAGAGGTAGTATTCTAGTTTTACAAGCTTATGCTAAACAAAGAAACATACATCAGAAGGCGCTCGGAGCTGTTTCAGCTTATGAAGGGCGAGAAGGGAGTAGCGCTTTTTATCGGTAACGTCGCCTCGGCAGCGCAGTATCAGGAATGTGCATATAAGTGGAGGCAGGACAGTACATGGCTATATTTGTTCGGAATCGACGAGCCGCGCCTTGCCGCGACGATAGACCTGGAAACCGGCGAGACCGTGTTGTTCGGCGACGATTGCGATATCGACGATATTATCTGGAACGGTCCGACCCCGTCGATAGCCGACCATGCCGCAAGTGCCGGAATCGAGAAGACCGCGCCCTATGGGGCTCTGGCCGCCGCGATTAAGGGCAGGCCGGTCCATTTCGTGCCGGTCTCGCGCTGGTACAACGCCGTTATGCTCGGCAATCTGCTGGGCATGAAGCCGGAGGAGACCTTCCGCGCCGGAAAGAAGGGCTGCCCCAAGGCCTCGCTGCCGCTTGTGAAAGCGCTCGTCAAGATGCGCCTGGTCAAGGACGCCGAGGAAATCGCGCTCATCGACGCCGCATGCGTGCTCGGGCAGGAGATGCACACCGTGGCCCGCAAGGGCATCAAGATCGGCCAGATCGAGCAGCAGATAGTCGGCGACATGGAGGCCGTCTCGCTCGCGAAGGGCTGGGGCGTGAGTTTCGAAACGATCCTGACTCAGCACGGCGAGGTCTTCCACTGCCACTCCCATGCCCAGGCGATCGAGCCCGGCCGACTGCTGGTAATCGACGCGGGCCTTGAGAGCAACGAACACTATGCGTCCGATTTCACCCGCACCTACCCGACGGGCGGC
Source organism: uncultured Bacteroidales bacterium (assembly GCA_905234775.1). Next base: position 16,460 of record CAJOJC010000016.1, read on the forward strand.
AAGTTCACTCAGAAGCAGCGCGACGTCTACCAGATCGTCTACGAGTGCAACCAGCTCGCGTTCGAACTGACCCGGCCGGGCGTGACTTACCGCGAGGTTCATATCCGGGCGATGGAGCATATGCTCGCGCGGCTCGGGGAGCTGGGCCTGGTCCATGGCGACCCGGCTTCCTTGGTTGCCGACGGATTAGCGGGGCTCTTCTGCCCTCACGGTCTGGGCCACAACATGGGCCTCGACGTCCACGACATGGAAGACTACGGCGAGGACTTGGTGGGATATGATGCAGATCAGGTTCGCTCTGACCAACTGGGGCTGGGAAGTTTGCGTATGGCTCGCAGGCTGGTGGCAGGCAATGTCATTACCGACGAACCTGGTATTTACTTTATCCCGGCGCTTATCGCGAAGTGGAAGGCCGAAGGTATCGGCAAGGGCGCGATTGATTACGCACGGCTCGAGGAGGGATACCTTGATTTCGGTGGTATCCGCCTGGAGGACGATGTGCTGGTTTTGCCGGATGGCGCCCGACGTCTTGGAGGGCCAAGGCTTCCCGCCTCGCCTTCCGAAATTGAAGAGGCGATGGCTAAAGATTAGACCATGGACACTCGCCTGCTTAAACTAAACTTCAAAGATACACTCTCGGCGTTAGCAGATTTGCTGATGCCGAGAGTGTGTCTTGTCTGCGGGCGGCCTTTGTATTTGCGCGAACGGTTCCTGTGTCTTCCCTGCTCCTGCGATCTGCCCCTCACCCGCTACGAGAAGTGGGAACACAACCCCATGGCTGATAAATATAACTCACGTATATTGGAACACGTCACCCCCGATACATCCCTCGACGTCTCCCCCGATACACCCCTCAACGTCTCCCCCGATACATCCCACAACGTCTCCCCCGATACACCCCTCAACGTCACCCCCGATACACCCCTCGACGTCACCCCCGATTCATCCCTCGACGTCACCCCCGACCAGATCGGGGGTCCTGGATGCCCGGTCGCAGCTGGGTATGACACCTGTCAGCCCTACCAGCGGGCGGCGGCGCTGTTTTTCTACCGCCGCGGGTCGGGGTACGACCAGATTACGCAGGCGCTGAAGTATGGAAGGTATTTCGCGGCGGGAAGACACTTCGCGGCGATGTTGGGACAACGGCTGCGGGAGTCGCCGCTGTTTTCAGACGTGGATCTGGTGGTACCTGTTCCTCTCCATTGGACGCGGCGGGTGCGGCGCGGGTATAACCAGGCGGAGGTGATTGCGCGCGAAATCGCGCGCGCCCTCTCCGCCCGGCGCGCGGACTGGGGCGGCGACCCGACTGGGACGTGCAAAGTAGCCTCTTCCCTGGTCGCCGCCTCCCCCGCCCTGGTCGCCTTCGCCCCGCGCCTCCTGCGCCGCGTCCGCCGCACCAAGACCCAGACACGTGTCGCAGACTCCTCCACTTCCAGTATCGACGCTCGTTCCGCCAACGTCTCCGGCGCTTTCGCGGTAAATCTAAAAGAGCTCTCCCGCAATAGACAGAGCGTGCATACCTGGTCCGATTTACTACCAGGTGTGTGCAAAAAAGGCCAAAAACGCTCATACCTGGCGTCTTTTTTTGCCAGGTATGCACAGCATGCCGACTTTAATACGAACAAAATCCGTCACATTTTGCTGGTAGACGACGTTTTCACCACGGGCGCGACCCTGGCTGCCTGTCATGACGCTCTCCGAAAAGCCTTCGGTCCCGAAGTCCGCATCTCCGTCGCCACCCTCGCCTTCGCAGAATAACACTACCACGCTTAGGAAATGGTCCTCAACATTACTGAGGAGGCTATGCACGGACGAAGAGAGAATAATACTCAAACCACAGGTCACGGCGTTTTAGGGCTTGACCTGTGGAATTTTTGTTAAAGGTGTGCGGGGCGTTTGCGGAAGGTCTCTTTTTGAGGGTGACACCTTCCGCACGCAAAATGCATTACAGGTACTTGTGGGGCAATATGACTGCGGAAGGTCTGCCTCGTAAGAACCGGGCGATTATTTGTTACAAGATGTTCGATTATTGATTCGTGATGACTCTTGGCGTGGGGAATAAGTGGTTGGCACACAGCCAGATAAGTGAATTAGGTCTGTCGATTTCGGCAGACCTAATTTGATGATTTTACTGATAATCAGGAGGTTATCTCCCACGCTGAAGTTCGAAGTTGATGAAGGAGTGCGATTGGGGTGTCTGCCACACCAGGACGCGCAAGGTGGAAGAATAGTGGTGACACCTTGCGCGCTAGAAGGCGTGTGATGGGGTTTTGCGCACAAGGTCCCCGCCTTGGAATTCCACCTTGTGCAAAAACAGCGGGGACCGCCCTCAAAACACAGCTTATCGACGGAAAACGGGCCCGGAAGGAGACCGGGGGCTGCGCCGGGCAGGGGACTATTTGTTGCGGATCACCACGCGGCCGTCGGCGGCGTCGACTTCGACGGCGGCGTCGCGGCGGATGCGTCCGTCCAGGATCTCCACTGCAAGCTGGTTCACCAACTCCCTCTGGATCAGACGCTTAACGGGACGCGCGCCGAAGTCGGGATCGTAGCCGTCGCGGACCATTAAATCCTCAAACGCCTTGGTCCAATTCAGAGCGACATTCTCCTCCTCGAGCTTCTTCTGAAGCAGGCGCATCTGGATGCCGACTATCTGCCGGATATCGTCCGTGGTCAGAGGATGGAATACTATTGTCTCGTCGATACGGTTCAGGAACTCCGGACGCATCCTCAGCCGCAGTTCTTCCTCTCGCAGGTTCGAGGTCATAATGATAACCGTGTTCTTGAAATCGACCGTGCGGCCCTTGTTGTCGGTAAGCCGGCCGTCGTCGAGAACCTGCAGGAGGACGTTGAACACGTCGGGATGGGCCTTCTCGATCTCGTCGAGCAGCACGACCGAATAGGGCTTGCGCCGCACGGCTTCGGTAAGCTGGCCGCCCTCGTCATAACCCACGTATCCCGGAGGCGCGCCGACCAGACGGCTGACGGTATGGGACTCCTGGTACTCGCTCATGTCGATACGGGTCATCATGGACTCGTCGTCGAACAGGAACTCGGACAGCGCTTTCGCGAGCTCGGTCTTGCCAACGCCGGTCGTGCCCAGGAAGAGGAACGACCCGAGCGGACGGTGCTCGTTCGAGAGACCCGCACGCGAGCGGCGGACGGCGTCGGCCACTGCCCGAATCGCTTCGTCCTGGCCCACGACCCGCTTGTGGAGGGCCGTTTCCATGTTCAGCAGCTTGTCCTTCTCGCTCTGGAGCATCTTGCTCACGGGGATGCCGGTCCAGCGGGCCACGACCTCCGCGATGTCTTCGGGGGTGACGGCCTCGGTCACGAGCGGATCCTTCACGGCCGCCTGACGCGCGAGCAGGTCGTCGATCTTCTTCTGCGCCTCCGCGATCTTGCCGTAGCGCAGCTCGGCCACCTTCCCGTAGTTGCCCTCGCGCTCGGCGACCTCGGCCTGATGGCGCAGGTCCTCCAAGAGCTGGCGAGCGGTCTGAATCTCGTTCAGGATGGTCTTCTCCTCGTTCCAGCGCTTGCCAAGCTCAGCACGCTCGGCCTGCTTTTCGGCGAGTTCGGACTCGATCTTCTGGGTCTTGAGCGACGTCCCCTCGCGCTTGACCGCCTCCTTTTCGATCTCGAGCTGGCGGATGGCGCTGTCAAGCTCGGCAATCGGCTCGGGGACGGAGTTCATCTCCAGACGGAGCTTCGCCGCCGCCTCGTCGATCAAGTCGATGGCCTTGTCGGGGAGGAAACGGCTGGTAATATAACGGTGCGACAGGTTCACTGCCGCGATGAGGGCGTCGTCCTCGATGCGGACATGGTGATGGTTCTCATAGCGCTCTTTGTCGCGATCGACTCGGCCGGCGAGGGCTCGTCGACCATGACCTTCTGGAAACGGCGTTCGAGGGCCTTGTCCTGCTCGAAGTACTTCTGGTATTCGTCGAGGGTGGTGGAGCCAATCGTGCGCAGCTCGCCGCGGGCAAGCGCCGGCTTGAGGATGTTCGATGCGTCCATGGCGCCGGTCGAACGGCCCGCGCCCACGAGGGTGTGGATCTCGTCGATGAAGAGGATGATCTTACCCTCGCTGTCCACGACCTCCTTCACGACCCCTTTCAGACGCTCTTCGAATTCGCCCTGATACTTGGCGCCTGCGATAAGTGCGCCCATATCGAGGGCCCATATCTTCCTGTCTTTCAGGGTCTCGGGGACCTGGCCGTTGATTATTTTCTGGGCTATGCCCTCGGAAATTGCAGTCTTACCCACGCCCGGTTCGCCGACCAGGATGGGGTTGTTCTTGGTCCTTCGCGACAGAATCTGGAGGACCCTTCTTATTTCGTCGTCACGCCCGATCACCGGGTCGAGCTTACCCTGCGCGGCTTTCTCGCACAGGTCGATGGCGTATTTACTCAAGAATTCGTATTTGTGCTCCATAGCGTACAACAATTAAAAAACCGATCGTCCTTTCGGACAACCGGTTGAAGGTCAAATTATGTTCCACTGACAAAATGTCAGCGGGCGCCGGGTTATTACTCCTCGTCGGGGTTGGCCTGGATAGGAGTTGCAGGGAAAGCGGGCTCTTCGACCACGTTTTCGATCTGGTCGGTGATGTCGACCGTAGTAGTCTGGGACTTCGTTGCGAACGAAGCGATGATCGAGACTATTGCGATAAATGCTACGAGACCCCAGGTAATCTTCTCGAGGAGGTCTGCTGTCTGGCGGACGCCGAAAGTCTGGTTTCCGGCGGTGAAGTTGCTGGCGAGGCCCTCGCCCTTACCGTTCTGGAGCAGAACAACAAGCACCAGGAGAATAGCGGCGATGACGATCAGGACCACGAGTGTTGTGAATAATGCGTTCATATCTTTTTTAATCTATTTTTTCAATAAGGGCTGCAAAGTAAGCACTTTTTTCCGGATATCGCAAACTAAGTTTCGAATAAATCTCCTTTGCCTTGTCTTTATAGCCCTGATCCAGGTAGACTTTCGCGAGCGACTCCGTACAGAAATCGGTGAATTCCTCAACTGGATCCGCCGCTGCCGGAGCCGTGTCCTGGCCGGCAAAAGAGGAGAAGATATTGTCCTGCTCGAGGCGAACTCCCTCGTACTGCTCGGCGGTAAAGTAGTCTCCGCCGACCACGAAGACCTGACGGCCTTCGCGGCGCTTCGCTCCGGGGGCGAAGTAGCCCTCGATAAGGTCTCCGACCGGAGCCTCGGTCCCCTTCGCCCTGGCCTGCTCGACCAGGTTGAAGATGAGCCTGCGGGATCCCATGTACAGGGCCTGCTCCGCGTACTTTTCGTCCGACCATGCCCCTTCGCCCAACAGCGCCATACGGCGGCACAGCTCGGCCCTGGCGAGCGCGAACCATGGGTAAAGGCTCACCACCCCGTTCAGTTCCTCAAGATTAAGGGTCTTGAGGTCTATGAGGTTCTTCTTTACCATTGGGCTACGGTAGCGTTGAAGATATCTTCGACTATTTTATCGACTATTTCTGCGCAGAGGGTAGATTCGACGGCGTCCAGAGACGTTGTCGACTCATAATCTCCATAAGCAGAGAAACTCTTGCCGGTAAAATCTTCCTCAGGGTATTTGCGGTTTGTGAAATCCACCTTCACTGTAACGGTCAGACGGTTCATCGCGGCGACGTCTCCCGCGGTAACCGCGGAAGCGCGGACGTCGTAACCGGTCACCTGGCCAGTTATCTCCAGATCTCCGTCCATGTCTACCTGCTCGAGATTCGTCATGCGGCGGAACTGGTTCCTGATCGCTTCAGTAAGGTCGTTACTCAGCGAAGGGTTCACCTTCATGGCCTTGTACTCGACGTAGTTGATGGTGATAGTCTTCACGTCCGGCTTGATCGAGGTTCCGGAGAAGGAATATATGCCGCACGCGGTCACTGTGAGCACCGCGAGGCCTAAGGCAAGTATGCGGAGGGTCTTCTTCATCGGGCGGATTTCTTTTGGAGCGAGAGCCAGCGGTAGATGGTCCTTTCGGACACACCCAGCTCGGCGGCTGCGGGTTTCACTTTTCCGTCGTATTTCGCGAGGGTCGCGGCGTACAGTTCGTCATTGCTCTGGCGGATCGATTTCACGGCCGGGGCTGCGGGCTCGGAGGGCTGGGATTCCTGCCATTCGGCGTCTTCTTCCTCGGGAGCGGGAGTGCTCACGGCGGGGCCTGCGGGCTGCGACTGGACTATCTTTTTCAGGCGGTCTACCTCCTGCTTGAGGTCCAGGATCGCCTTCACGATCGCACGCATGTCGTCGTCGCTCATCCTGCTTCCTCCGCCCTGCGGAGCGTCTACGATCGCGGGAAGGACCTGCTCTGCCTCCTGCGGCATATGGGGCAACAGCGCGGCGGCGTCCAGCTCAACGCGATCTGCTCCGGGGGTGATGGGCTTCGACTCCATCACCGTCAGCGCTTCGGTGAAGTTCTTGAGCTGGCGGACATTGCCCGGCCAGCGGTAGTTCTTCAGAACCGAAATAGCCTCGTGTGTGAGCGAAATCTTACACAGGCGGGAGCGCTCCGAAAAGTCGGACGTAAACTTCCTGAACAGGAGATAAATGTCGTCCTTGCGGTCGCGAAGGGCAGGCATCTTGATCTGGAAGGCGTTCAGACGGTAGTAAAGATCCTCGCGGAATTTACCGGTCTCTACTGCATGGAGAAGGTTGATATTCGTCGCCGCTATGATGCGGACATTGGTCTTTTCGACCTTGGAGGAACCGACCTTGAGGTACTCGCCGTCCTGGAGAACCCTCAGGAGCATTGCCTGGGTCTCGCGGGGAAGCTCGCCGATTTCGTCGAGGAAAAGGGTTCCTCCGTCTGCCTCTTCGAAGTAACCCTTACGGGTAGCCACCGCGCCGGTGAAGGAGCCTTTTTCATGGCCGAAGAGTTCTGCGTTGATAGTACCCACGGGGATAGCGCCGCAGTTGACCGCCAGGAACGGGGCGGTACGACGGCGACTGTTGTCGTGGATGATGCGCGGAATTACGTCCTTACCGGAACCGTTCTCACCGGTGATGAGCACGGCCAGATCGCTCGGCGCAACTACGCCGGCCATCTCGATCGCAAGGTTCAGGGCGGCATCGTTTCCGATGATGTCGTACCTGTTCTTTATTCTTTGTAATTCCTGTGTATCCATTTTGTCGCAGCCCACAAAGATACTTAAAAAATCCTTATCTTTGCGCCAAGAACATTTTTATATGATGAAAGCTATCAAGATACTTTTCGCCGCGGCTGCAGTTCTTGCAGCAGTTTCGTGCTCCTCCCAGAAACCCGTCAATAAAGGAGGCTCCGGACTCGGAGTTACCTGCGAACCCCATATCCTCGAAGTAGTCGGAGGAAAGATAGACGCAGCCATCACCCTCACCTTCCCCGAAGATTACCTGAAGACCAACGCCATGCTGGTCACTACCCCGGTAATCGTCTATTCGGGCGGTCAGCGTACCGGCAATGCCGTCATCTACCAGGGCGAGCAGATCAAAGCCAACTATCGCGTCATCCCCCTCAAGGGCGGAAAACACACCCAGAAAGTCTCCTTTGACTTTGTAAACGGAATGGAGCAATGTGTTCTCGAGCTCCAGTGTAAGCTGTTGGTGGCAGGAAAAGAAGTGGCCGTCCCTTCGATCAAGGTTGCAGACGGCTGTATCGCTACCTACAGGCTCGCAGATCTCAGCGGCGAGTATTCGCTTAAGCCGGACGGCTTCGAGCGCGTTTCGAACTACAGTACCGAGACCAGCATCCTTTTCGACGTTAATTCTTCGCAGGTCAAGAACAATTCCCAGAACAACAACGCCCTCGAGGTCTATAAATCATATCTCAGGGAAATCCAGAACGACCCCCGTTACAGCGTAACCAGCGCCGAAATCATCGCCTACGCTTCTCCCGAAGGAGGAGTCGACCTCAACGATAAACTCTCCGGCGACAGGGCCAAGGCCGCCGAGCAGACATGGTCCAAGGTCGGCGAGGGAATCTCCGAGCCCGTCAAGGTCAGCAGCGTGGGTCAGGACTGGGAAGGCTTCAAAGAGGCCATGGCCAACTCCGACATCGAAGACAAGGACCTCATCCTGAGGGTTCTGTCTATGTACTCGGATCCCGAGGTCCGCGAGCAGGAAATCAAGAACCTCTCCTTTATATATGAAGATATCAAGAAGGACGTGTTCCCCGGACTGCGCCGCGCTTCGTTCGTCTTGAACGCAGAGCATACCGGCTATTCGGACGAAGAGCTCAGGGAGCTTGCCGAAAAGCAGCTTATCCTCCTCTCCGAGCCCGAGGTACTTCACCTTGCAAGCGTAACCGAAGACAAGGAGAATAAGAAGTATTATTACAGGGTTACTACCGAGCGTTGGGGCTCCAACACCGGATTCTATGATCTGGCCGCCATGGCCCTCGACGACAACAAGATCGAGGTCGCCCTGGCCTATCTGACACACACAGACGAGTCTGATCCCGACGTCCAGAACCTCCTCGGAGTGGTCGAGATGCGTCGCGGACGCTATGCCGAGGCTATCAACCTGTTCGAGCAGGCGGGAACTGACGATGCGAAAAAGAACATCGGAACCGCCAAGATCGCCCTCGGAGATTACGCCGCGGCGGCAGAGGCCCTGGCCGGCACCGGCAGCCGCAACGAAGTCCTGGCGTACATCCTCGCCGGCCAGGCCGACAAGGCCGCGGCTTCCTCTACGGACGACACCCCTCGCGACAGCTATATCGCAGCGGTTGCGGCAGCCCGCAAGGGAGACGCCTCCGGTGTTAAACAACACCTCACGAAGGCAGTCGAAGATCCCGTCTATGCAGAAAAAGCAGCAAAAGACGCAGAGTTCGCCGATTACCGCTAGTTTTTTCAGATTTTTTACTATATTTGCAGCCCCAAAAATTTTGGGGCTTTAATTTTATTAACTTTTTAATATGCCAACAATTCAACAATTGGTTCGCAAAGGACGCGAGGTCATCGAAATCGAAGTCTCGTGCGTTGGATGCATGCCCTCAGAAGCGTGGCGTTTGCGTGCGTGTCTACACGACAACTCCTAAGAAACCTAACTCAGCAATGCGTAAGGTTGCACGTGTACGTCTCACGAATTCCAAAGAGGTCAATGCCTACATCCCGGGCGAAGGACACAACCTTCAGGAACACAGCATCGTGCTGGTTCGCGGCGGTCGTGTAAAGGACCTTCCCGGTGTACGTTACCACATCCTTAGGGGCGCTTTGGACACAGCTGGCGTAGAAGGCAGGACCCAGTCCCGCTCGCTCTACGGAGCTAAGAGGCCGAAGAAGTAGTCTGAAGGATGGTTTAATCTTTAATTTTTCAAAACAATGAGAAAATCGAAGCCTAGCAAGAGGATTCTACTTCCTGATCCT
>CAJOJC010000017.1 GCA_905234775.1 uncultured Bacteroidales bacterium
ATAAGGCATGAGCTGAGGCTCGTTGTGGCGGATATCGGCCAGGATTTCCAGCAGCTTGTGGCTCAGGTAGAGCGGCAGCGGCATGTAGTCCTCCGTATCGCGGCAGGCATAGCCGAACATCATTCCCTGGTCGCCGGCGCCCTGCTCTTCGGGCTGGGAGCGGACGACTCCGCGGCTGATGTCTACGCTCTGTTCGTGGATGGTTGAGATAACCCCGCACGAGTCGGCGTCGAAATTGTACTCAGATTTAGTGTAGCCTATCCGGCGGATAACGTCGCGAACGGTCTGCTGGATATCTACATAGGCATGGTCCGAACGCACTTCTCCGCCTACCATTACGAGGCCGGTAGTGCAGAAGGTTTCGCAGGCGACCCTGGCTTCAGGGTCCTGCCTGAGGAATTCGTCAAGGATGGCGTCCGAGATTTGGTCGGCCACTTTATCCGGGTGGCCTTCGGAGACTGACTCCGATGAAAACAGATAATTCATCTTTTTAGCATTTTTTGTACGAGGTTGCAAGCAGTCAAATCTTTCCTCGTATGTAACTCATTGAACCGCAAAGGTATGAAAAATTGTTGATATTATGTTCATAAGAAATCCTTTGGACTACTCGCAGAATATTGCTATATTAGCAGGTCAAAATGGTTGCAAACTCAATACAATCTATATTTAATGTATATGAAAAAAGCAATTAAGCTTCTTGTGGTGTCTCTGGCATCACTCCTTCTGACAGCGCCTGTCTTTGCACAGGTTACAACCTCCTCAATCAGCGGTAAAATTACGGACGACCTCGGTCCCGTTGTCGGAGCAGCAGTCGTTGCTCTCCATCAGCCTACGGGATCGGAATTCTACGCAATTACCGATCAGAACGGACGCTACGTCATCAGCAGCATTACCGCAGGCGGTCCCTATAAGGTTACCGTATCCTGCCTGGGCTACCACGACTTCGTGTTTACAGGAATTGAAGTCGCCCTTTCAGATAACGCCGTCCTGAATGCCAAACTCGTGGAAGAGTCAATGACACTGGAGGGCGTTGTTGTTACTGCAGACGGCAAAACTTCCAACATGAGTACAGACCGCTCTGGCGCCCTTACCTCGCTCAGTAGCAAGCAGATCATGTCGGTTCCTACCGTCAGCAGGAGCATGAACGACCTTCTCAAGCAGACTCCTCAGGCTTTCGTCAGCGGAACCAAGACCTACATCGGCGGCGGTTCCTACCGTGATTCGTACGTAACGGTCGACGGTGCTGCGATGAACAACGCCTTCGGTATCGGTTCCAACCTCCCCGCAGGCGGCAGCCCGGTATCTCTCGATGCTCTCGATCAGGTAGCTATCGCTATCACCCCGTTCGACGTCCGTCAGAGCGGCTTTACCGGCGGTGGTATCAACGCTACTACCAAATCAGGTACCAACGAATTATACGCAACAGTATACGGATCTTTCCGTAACCAGGATATGCAGGGCTATAAGGTCGCAGACTTCGAGCCTCTCGATAAGACTGACAGCCGCTACCTTATGTACGGCGCATCCGTCGGCGGCCCCATCATCAAGGACAAGCTGTTCTTCTTCTTCAATGTTGAGGCAGACAACAGCATCACCCCCGGCCCTACCCGCAAGCTTTCCCAGCGCGAAGTCAACGGCGCCGGCCAGCTCGTGGATGTAGACGGAAAGGTCTATACCAATGGTAATGACGGTATCTGCTACCCTTCAGAGGTAGTTATGACCGCCATCCAGAAATATCTCCGCGATGAGTACAACTACGATCCGGGTCTCACCGGTGGTTACAACACCGAGATCCCTTCGCTCAAGATTCTTGCCCGCGTAGACTGGAACATCAATAAGAACCACAAGTTCAACATCCGTTTCAACATGGTCAACAGCAAGTACGCTTCCGCGCCTTCTACTTCGACCACTGGTTTCGCGAACTCTGGCTTCTCTACCTCCAACGCTTCCTCGATGTATGCCTGCTACTTCCAGAACGCACGCTACTATCAGGAGCAGAACTTCCGCTCGATTGCCGGTGAGCTCAACTCCCGCTTCCTCGACGGTAAGCTCAACAATGTTCTCCGTGCTACGTACTCACATCAGTATGAGCCTCGTTCGGTTGACGGCGGTTACTTCCCGTTCGTAGACCTCGTGGTCAACGATGTCAACGGAGACGGCAAGAACCATATCTACACTACCTTCGGTTATGAGGCCTTCTCCTATGGAAACCTCCGCGACGTTACTACCCTCGTAGTTACTGACGAACTTTCCTACACCCTCGGAGCTATGACCCTGCTCGCAGGTGTCCAGTACGAGGCAGACGAGACAAAGAACGGCTTCCAGAGAATGGGCGCAGGTGCATATGTGTTCGAGTTCGCAAACGAGCAGGCAATCTACGACGCCATTCAGGCCAAGACTCTGTTCGACAACCCTTCACAGTTCGCCATTACCCACGGTAACAACGCTACTTTCTCTCAGGAGTTCCCTCACTTCAACTTCGGTCAGCTTTCCTTCTATCTCCAGGACAACTGGAATATCAGCGATAACTTCAAGGTTACTGCCGGCGTACGTTTCGAGCTCCCGAACTATCCTTCACTTGACTTCAACCGCAACGAAAGGGTAGAGCAGGCAACATTCGCTCCTACCGCCTCCAACCCTTCCGGTAAGTATACAACAGTTGACATGCCTAAGACCCAGCTGACCTTCTCTCCTCGTATCGGTTTCAACTGGGATGTTCTCGGAGACCGTAAGCTCGTCGTCCGCGGCGGTACCGGTATCTTCGTCGGCCGTATCCCGTTCGTTTGGATCGTCGGTCAGTCCGGTGATGCAGGTGTTCTTCAGACCACGGTTACCCGTCAGGCTCCTGCAGATATTCCTACCATCAGCAACGACCGTGGCAAGATTCTCAACCAGCTCTATCCCGGCGGATTCAGCGCCGTTGCAGCAGGTCAGAACCTCTCCTCCATCACCCTCCTCGATAAGAACCTCAAGAACCCTACCGTCTGGAAGAGCTCCCTCGCAATCGATGCTGTTCTCCCCGGAGACGTCAAGGCTTCCCTCGAAGGAGTTTATAAGAAGGATAAGCAGGTCGTCACCCTTACCGACATCGGTCTGAAGGCCCCTACCCGCGTTATCAGCGTTCCCGGCATCGCTGCCCGTCCTTACTATGAGAACGGCTTCTACGATGGCCAGATCCAGCACGCCTACCTTATCAACAACGTAAGCAAGAACCTTGGTTCTTACTATTCAATCACCGCCAAGGTAGAGAAGGACTTCAGCTTCGGCCTCAATGCTAAGGCTTCCTATACCTACTCCCACAGCAAGGTCATCAACGACGGTGTCGGCGACCAGCCCGGTTCCGCATGGAAGGCCTTCATCACCCAGTACGGTACAAACAACCCCGAACTCGGTTACGCAAGCTACGTAATGCCTCACCGCGTCATCGGTACCCTTACTTACACCAAGGATTACGCTAAGTTCTTCGGCTCACAGGTTGCCCTCAGCTACTACGGCGGCCCTACCATGCGCGGCAGCGTTGACTATGTCAACAACGTCTACGGAGACGGTGCTTACAACTACTCCCTGATCGATATCCCTACCCTCGCAGACCTTCAGGATGCTAACGGTAACTGGGGCGCAGGTACCTGGACCTTCAAGGATTTCACGGATGGCGAAACCGTCACCTATTCCGGCGCAGAGCAGGCTCAGGATCTTTGGAATTACATCCAGAAAGACAAGTACCTCCGGACCCACACCGGAAAGATCGCGGAGCGCAACTCGCTCATCGGTCCTTGGGTGAATAGGATCGACCTTAAGTTCAACCAGAACTTCTACTTCTACACAGGTTCTAACAACCATCGTCACACTATCCAGATCGGAGTCGACGTCCTCAATGTCGCCAACCTCCTCAATCCTAATTGGGGAAATGCCTGGACGGTCAACGCGGGTGACGGTTACGGAAACGCAATTCCTATCAACCTCACCAACGCAAAGGACGTCTATACTACCGGTGCAAATCCTGTGTTCCAGTTCCAGAGGAAGAGCAAGACCGAGAAGCTGACAGACATCTTCTCCATCTACAACAGTACTTCTTCGACATGGCAGATGATACTCAGTGCTAGATATATCTTCTAATTATTAACCCATAATCAAACACAATGAAAAGATTTCTTAAATTCTTTGTGGCAATCGCAGCGGCTACCGCTACTCTCTTCTCCTGTGGAGAGGAAGAGATAGAGCAGATTCTGGCCCAGATTGCATTCGACAAAGCCAGTTATGAAATTGGTGCCGAAGGCGGACAGGTTACAGTCAAGGTTCTTACTACCGTCGACTGGACCGCAGCTCTTTCGGCTGCTACTTCCCTCGACAACATCGAGGGTATCACTCTTGCCGCAGATAAGGGTAAGGGAAGCGCCGAGCCTATCGAGATCGTCGTGAACTTCTCTGCAAACGACGGCTTCGACAGGACTGTTAAGCTCTCTCTCAACGGCGGCGGCATCTCCGGATCCTGTACTATTACCCAGAAAGGTAATGCAGTACGCGAGATGGAGAAAGTTACTGTTGCCCAGTTCCTTGAGAAACCCGAGGATGCCAGCATCTACTACGAGCTCAAGGGTGTGATCAAGAGCATCACCAACACCGACTACAGCAACTTCATCATGAGGGACATCGACGGCGACGCCGAGATCCTCATCTATGGTCTTGCTTACGAAAGCGATATCGCCAACCAGAAGGTCCAGCTCCTCGTCAACGAGGGCATCCAGGAAGGCGACATCATCACCATCGCTTCTACCCGCGGTTCCTACAACGGAACTCCTGAGGGAATGAATTCCTACTACATCTCCCACGAAAAGAGCGCGACTCCTATGATCAAGCTCGACAAGGAGACTTACGAGGCTTCCGCTACCGGCGAAGAGTTCGTCCTCAACGTAACTTCCAACATCGTTACCTGGACTCTCAGCGCTGATGTCGATTGGCTCAGCTTCGATCCTTCGACCGGAAATGCTTCTACCGCTGTTAAGGTTACCGTAGCAGCAGGCGAAGGCGGCACCGGAACTATCACCCTCTCCGCAGACGGACTCGATCCTGTTACCTGCGTCGTTACCCGTGCAGACCTCACCGTCCTCACCATCGCCGAATTCCTTACGAAACCGGACGACGAGAACAAGGCCTACCAGATCGGCGGTATCATTACCAACATCGTGATGGACAAGAACGACGACACCAAGCCCAACAAGTACGGCAACTTCTACATTAAGGACCACACCGGAGAAGCTTACATCTACGGTCTCCTTCCTGAGAAGGGCGGCGCATCCGGCCAGGATGTCATTACCGAGAAGGGCCTCAAGATCGGCGACTTCGTTTCCCTCGCAGCTCCTAAGAGCTCTTACAACGACGCTCCTCAGGGTAAGAATGCATGGCTCCTCGCCGCATATCCTGCTCTCAGCCTCAAGGCCTTCAGCGAGCTCGAAGACGACGCTACCAAGTCTGTATTCTACACCGTCAGCGGTACTGTCAGCAGCATCGTGATGGACAAGAACGACAACACCAAGCCGAACAAGTACGGCAACATCTACATCAAGGATGCCGAGGGCTTCGAGCTCTACATCTATGGTGTTCTCGACTGGGATGGAAAGACCGCTAACTTCGAGTCTCTCGGAGTAAAGGTCGGCGACGTCATCACCGGTTATGCCTACAAGACTTCTTACAACGGAACCATCGAGGCAGTCAACCTCCAGCCCGTCATCATCGAGGAAGGCGAAGAGCCCGAACCTCCGTTTGAGTGGGATTACACTGCAAGCGCAAGCTACCTTGCTGAAGACAACCTCTGGAAGCCTATCTTTGACGGTAACTTCGAGAAGTACTTCTACTATTTCTGCGACGGCGCTGACTGGAACGGAACCGATACTGAAACTACCGACGTCCGCTTCCTCACCAAGCAGGCCAGCACCTACAAGATTCTCATCGAGAAGGCTACTACCCAGGATTGGCAGAACCAGTTCTTCTTCTTCCCGAACGAGGGTCACTTCATCGCTCTCGATGCTTCGAAGGCTTACAATGTCTCGATCACCATCGGCGCAAGCATGGCCGCTGAACGCGGATTCTGCAAGCTCGTCCAGTACAAGGCGGAAGGCCCCAAGCACGAAGGTGCAACTATCAAAGAGTGGGAAGCATTCGCACTCGATCCTAAGGAGCCCGTTACTCTCTCTGTCAAGATCGAGGGTGTTACCTGCGAGAACATCAACTTCGTCTGCGATTTCGGCAAGGCCCCCGCAGGTCAGGAAATCTACATCAAGGACGTCACCCTTACGGAGATTGTTCCCGGTTCCGGAATTCCCGATTATGATCCTATTACCGGCTTTGAGCTGTAATCACAACCAAGATTAAAATTCAGGAATATGAAGAATATATTCAAACTTTCAGCACTTGCAGTTCTCGCCGTCGGCCTTTTGGCTTCCTGCGAGGAGAAGGAAATTGCAGCTCCCGAAGTCTCTGCTGCCGGAGAGCGCACTTTCACTCTGACATTTGCCCAGCCGGATACCAAGGTTGCTGTTACCGACGCAGGTAAGACGACCTGGGAAGTCGGCGACAAGATCCTCATCCACGGCGAAGGCGAGTCCAACAAAGCCGTCGTTACCCTTACAGCGGACAACATCAAGGCCAACGGAAAGAAGGCTGTCATCAGCTTCGAGGGTGTCGAGCCTTACGACCGCTTCTCCGACAGAGGTTACACCAGTACCTTCTATGCTCAGTATCCTGCTGATTTCTCAGAGGAAGGTACCAACTACTACTATTATTCAAGGTTCACCGAGACCAACGGCCTCCTTATGGCAGGTTACAACGAGGGTGACAACATCGTATTCTACAACCTTTGCGGTGTTATCTCCTTCATCGCCGATGGCGACTTCGATTCCTATGTGTTCGAAGGCAACAACGGTGAGACTGTAGGATATGGACTGTTCGTCAGCCGTCTTGCAGGAAAGGGCGAGGGCAATGACCCCGTTCTCGAGTGGAAGTACTCCCACACAAAGGACCCCAAGACCCAGATTACCGGCGCTATCACTCCCGGCCAGGTTACCTATATCGGTCTTCCTCTCGGAACCAACTTTACCGCCGGCTTTAAACTCTCCCTCATGAAGGGTGAGGATGTGGCCGCTACCCTCTCCACCGACAAGGCTGTCAATGTTGAGCGCGGCAAACTCCTCCCTCTCGGAGATATCACCTCCAAGCTCGAGAGCACCGGAGTCGTTGACGTAGACACATGGGATTACACCCCTAGCGCAGAGTATGTCGCTGCTACGAACAACCTCTGGAAGCCTATCTTCGACGGCAACTTCGATTATGTCTTCGGTCAGGTCACCGGCAATCAGGTAGAGGAAATCACCGAAAGCAAGACCGTTGCGAAGAAAGAGTCCACCTACAAGTTCACCTTCAAAGACGCAACTGAAGGCGAGTGGGGTTGCTGCAACTTCCTTGCACCTCTCGCAGATCACCCTGTCGCACTCAAAGCCGGCACCAAGTACAACATCAGTGTTACACTCGGCGCCACCGCTGCAATCAGCAAGTGCATCTTCTCTCTCCACACCTTTAAGGCAGACGCCGACAACCGTGAGGGAGATTGGCTGACTGACCTGTGGGGCGAGGTTCCTGCCAACACTCCTACTACCTTTACTCAGGAGTTCACTCCTTCTGCTGATATTGCGAAT
This sequence comes from uncultured Bacteroidales bacterium, assembly GCA_905234775.1. Next base: position 7,689 of record CAJOJC010000017.1, read on the forward strand.
ATCGCTTGGACGATCATCCCTCAGTTCGGCACCCCTGCCGGAATGAAGTTCTACATCAAGGACATCATCGTCGAGGAAGTTGTCGTTCCCGCCAAGTTCGAGTGGAGAGTGGAAGCTGATACCCTTGTCAATGTTCCTTACAACGAGGCCGGTGCAGCCCACTGGTATGTCGAGAAGGACGCTGATGTCGAGTATGTGTTCAAGGTCTACACAGACGACGGAAACGTCTATACTGAGAACGGCCCTGGCATCACCATCGAGCCCGCAGCCAACCACGTAGCTATCAACTACGCAGCCAACGAACTCGTCACCCCCAGGAAGTGGATGATTACCGCTACTACTACCGCTACCAATGTGGAGAATCAGACCCTCACCGCGATGCTTATCCAGGGTGCATATGAGTACACCGACCTTGCTAAGCTCAACGCCGACATCATCGCCGACGGAACCAAGAAGGTCGACCGTATCATCAACATCTCCGAGGACGCAAAGCTTTATGTGACCAAGAAGAACGGTAAGAACGTCTTCGCACAGTCCCGCCACGATTGGTTCACCGGTGGTGTTCTCTTCTACGGAACAGGCCTCGAGTCTAAGGTTGCCGAGTGTAATACTATCTTCGGAAAGGTTACTGCTACTACTACTTCTTTCAACGGAGTTCCTGAGATTACTGCTGTAACTTACAAGGAAGGCGAAGTTACTTTTGGATACGATAGCAGCATCTGGCCTTGCGAGAAGGTTACAATCCAGGCTCTCAAGGACAACTACATGAAGTATGTCAACGTAAAGACCGAGTTCAACAACAACTACAACGGAGTCACCGTTTCCGACGGATTCTCAACTTCAGACCGCAACGGTAAGATTTCCGATTCTACCGGCGAAATCGATCTCTACGTTCAGGTTACAGACGGCACTATCACCGGCCACGTTACCGGAACCAAGCTCAACAAGATCATCGCTTGGCCTACCTTCTACAAGACCAACCAGCAGATCGGTCTCTGGAGCCAGCCTACCGATGTGAAGAGCATCCCCGGTATCGTTACCATGACAGCTAATAAAACTCTTGCAGTTGGTGACACCTTCACTCTTGATGCAACTTCGAATTCGACCGGAGCCATCACTTACGAGATTACGGAAGGTGATGCTGTGACCCTTGCTGATGGTGTTGTTACCGCTGTAAAGGCCGGTACGGCAACCATTAAGGCTTCTGTCGCAGCTGACGGCAAGTACCTCGCAGGTTCAGCAACTTGCGAAGTTACGGTTACTGATGGATCTACTCCAGAACCGACCTATGTTATCGTTTGGAAGGACGAGTTTACCGGAAAGGAGTTATCCACTACCGCACTTACATCGATGAGCGGATCTTACACCGGTTTCACCGGCGACTATACTGAGCTCACCAAGGTCTACCCGATGAACGATGCCATCAAGGTCGGCAGCGCATCTGCTTCTGGTAGCTTCAAGACCCCGGCTCTCTCTACCATAACTGGTGACAACGCTACTCTTAGGGTCACCGTCAAGGCGGCTGGTTGGAACAATAAGTCCGCAACCCTCCAGGTGTTGACCAGGCATGGAACAACATCTCCTGATGCTGCAGTGGCTATTGCATCTGAGGCTACTATGTCCGGTAATTCTCCGACTATGATTGGCACAGAGTATGTCTGGACCATCACCGGAGCCTCCGCCGAAACAGCGATTCAGTTCATCACAAATCTCGCAATCGGTTTCGACGAGATTTTGGTTGAACAACTGGTCCCTGCCGAATAATATTTGGCATAATACAAAATTAGCCCGACGGTTCGCCGCCGGGCTGTTTTTTTGTTATAAATTCAATAATTCTTAACTTTGGGATGCTTTTAGACACTTAAACAACCACTAATAACCATCACTATGATGAAAAAATTTCTTTCGTTTATCGCTATTGCGGCAGTAGCTGCAGTCGCATTCATTTCTTGCGAAGAGAAGCCGGAAGTCCCTGCGGACATCGCTCTTAAGGGCATCACCGTTTCTCCCGCTACTTATTCCCTCGCAGTAGGCGAGACAAAGGCTCTGACAGTCGCTTACGACCCTGCAGACGCAACAATCAAACCCGAAGTAGAGTGGACCTCTTCAGACACTAAGGTCGCTACCGTAGACGGACGCGGAACTGTTACAGGTGTTGCGGCAGGTACTGCGGATATTGTTGCCAAGGCCGGCGAATTTACCGCAAAGTGTGTCGTCACCGTAGTCGGTGAGCCAGGCCCCGGTCCCGAGCCTGAGGATAATTGGGATTACACTCCTTGCTCAGATTACAGCGCAGCCAGCAACCTCTGGAAGCCTGTCTTCGACGCTGACGGCGAGAACTATTTCTACTATTTCTGCAATGGTGCCGACTGGAACGGAACTGATACTGAGACTACCGAAGTTCCTTTCCTCGAGAAGAAGACTTCTACCTACAAGATTACCATCGAGAGCGGGACTTCTTCTGCTTGGCAGAATCAGATTTTCATTATGCCTAATACCGGCCACGAGATTGCTCTCGATGCAGCAAAGCAGTACAGGATTCAGGTTACCTTCGGTGCAACTGAGGCTACCCGCGGTTTCATCAAGGCGGTTACCTATGGCGAGACCGGCCCCAAACACGAAGGCGCTCTTATCCATGAAGTAGGCGACTTCCAGATGAGCCCGGATGCTCCTACAATCATTGATTTCCCTGCAATCTACGGCATTGACTGCGCCAACATCAACTTCGTGATGGACTTCGGCGGCGCCCCTGCAGGAACGGTTATCTACATTAAGGACATCATCGTCGCTGAAGACGGAGACGCTCCCGCAGTTGGACCCGAAGATAATTGGAACTACACTCCGAGCGAGGCTTATACGGCAGCTACCAACAACCTCTGGAAGCCCATCTTCGACGGAAATTTCGATTACATCTATGGTCAGATTACCGACTATGGTATTGTTGACATCACCAACTACGATGCAGTCTACAAGAATGAGTCGACCTATAGGCTCACCTTCGCCGGAGCTACTTCCGGAGAATGGGGCAACTGCAACTTCCTTTGCCCTCAGGCAGACCACAAAATCGCTCTTAAAGCCGGTACGAAATACAATCTTTCCGTTACTCTGGGCGCAACAGCCGCTATCCAGAAGGTGATATTCTCCCTCCACGCAGATGATCCTACGAAGGATACTCATGAAGGCGCATGGCTGATTGATCTCTGGGGAGAACTCCCTGCCGATACTCCGACAACCTTCACCGCAGAATATACCCCTGAGGCAGATATTGAGAATATCTCCTGGACTATCATCCCTCAGTTTGGAACACCCGCAGGTATGATGTTCTACATCAAGGACATCATCATCGAGGAAATCAAACCTTCAGTCCCTGCTGAATTGGCCGGAACATATAAAGTAACTAACATGAAGATACTCGGTGGCCTTTACGTTACTAAGATTGAAGAGTTTAAAGATAAATCTTGGGAATGGAACGCTTCCATCAATAACGAGTATGACAATCTCCTTGTTGTCGATGCTGATAATGCTACTGTTGACTATCAGGCTGGCGCTGATGGTAAGTATTGGGATCGAATACTTGTGGCAGCAATGAACAAACTCGAAACCGGTGATCTTGATCTTAGTCATAACTTTGATCAACTACCACATGAGAAAGTTTCGTTGAGCGTTGATATGACGACAGGTGTGGTCACTATTGGCGGTTCTGTTACTGCCCAAGCATATCTCCCGGGCTCTTATACCCTAAGTAATGATTGGTCTGGTACTACCGGCTCGATAACGGTGCCCGAGGGGTCTATTGCACTGGCTTTCAAGTGTACGAACATGCCTCAGGAACAATATACCTGGACTGATGATTGGCTATACAAAGATTTCGATCGTTTTGTGATTCATCCTTTCGCTTACATTATGATTTTCGCGAAGCAGTAATACTCGCTTAATTACTATTTACACAGCCCGGCGGAATCCCCGCCGGGCTGTTTGTTTACATCTTGTGGGAAAAAAGGCTAAGCCTATGGCTTAAAAGCGAAATAATTGTTAAATTTGAAAGCTAATGACAACAATAACTTAACAACACACATAATGAAACTAAAAAACATTTTTCTGGCAGTGATTGCGGCGGGAGCCGCACTCGTCGGCTGCGAACCCGGAAACGGCCTTGATTCAGATTCTTTTGAGGTTTCCGCAACCCCTGAGGTGACTATCGAGAAGATAGGCGGAAGCTATTCCTTCAGTGTCGAGTCGTCTTTCGACTGGAACATCCGCGGAGTTGAAGATGCCGCCGATTGGCTGGATGTCACAGTAGACGGCCAGAGCATCACTTCCAAGAACGACGTGATCAAGGGTTCTTCCAAGAACCACGAAGTGGAGCTTTCCGCTCTCGCCAATACCGGTAAGAACAGGTCTGTAACCCTTACTCTTTTTGCCGATATTAAACATCAGATTAACGTGAAGGTATCTCAGGAAGGCGACGCAGGAGACGGTATTGTTACTACTACCGTGGCAGATCTCGTTGCCAATCCGAGCACGGAGGCCACCTACCGCCTCAGCGGTACCGTAAGCGGCTTCAACTCCTCTTACTGCAGCTTCGATCTTACTGATGCAACTGGAACTATCTACGTCTATTCGATGGAAGCTGAGTCTAAGGCCCAGTATCAGAACGTCATCAAGAACGGCGGAACTATCACCATCACCGGTCAGTATGAGTATTATGAGGCTAAGAAACAGCACGAAATCGTAAAGGCCGTAGTGGAGCAGTACACCGCTCCCGAGGGCGCAGATCCCGATCAGGCGAAAGACGCTACCGTAAAAGAGTTTATTGAGAAGGCAGACGTGGTAGGATACTACCGTCTCTCCGGAAAGGTCAGCGGTTTCAATGAGACATATTTCAGCTTCGATCTTACAGACGATACCGGATCGATTTACGTCTATTCGGTCGAAGACGCCTCGAAGACTGCCTGGGCCGGAAAGGTCAAGAACGGCTACAACGTAGTCATCCGCGGCCAGTATGCATATTATGCTGCTAAGAGTCAGCACGAAGTCGTCAATGCCATCATCGACTCAGTCGAAGAGGCCGCTGCCGAGCAGCTCGGCGGAACCGGTCTGGTGGTCGCTCTCTCTACCGCCGGATTCCTTGTAAAGACTTCGGACGCTATACTTTATGTCTTCGATAAGGAAGCCGTCGCAAAGGTCAAACTTGGAGACAATGTTACCGTAAACGGCGAGAAGTCCGTCTACAATGGCGTTACCGAGATCGTCAACTGCGAGGTTACCGTTAACTCGAGTAACAACGAGGTAGTCCATCCCGCAGTTACCGCTCTCGATGCTACCGCTTTCGATGCATATGAGACTCTCTTCGGTTATGTTCAGTTCTCCGGAAAACTCTCCAAGAGCGGAAACTATTACAACGTAAAGGTGAAGGGCGCAACCCATACCGGAAGCCTCTCCAATCCCGTTTCTGTCGATGCTAACCTTGTAGACAAATGGGTCGACGCAACCGGTTACTTCGTAGGTCTTTCCGGTAACTACTTCAATATCATCGTGACCAATCTCGCCCTTAGTGAGGATCAACACGAAGATGAAAACGAGGAGCCTGCCGAAGCGACCGTCGGCGAAAATGAGGTTGGCTACGAACTTACCAAGGAGGAGATTACTGCCGCTATTTCTACCAGCACAAACGGCGGCGATACCTACGCAGACTGGACTGTAGCGAGTGCGGGTGGTGATTGGACTGGTAATATCAACACCAAGAAAACGCTTAACTATGTCCAGTTTAGAAATAACCGCTCTTCCCACTTCAAGTCACCTACATACGGCAAGAACGTAAAGAGAATAGTTCTGAGGTTCCAGGAGCAGACCGCTTCCCGTACTGTTTACGCAGTTCCGGTTTCGGTTATTCCTAATCTCCCGAGCCAGAAAGACGACAACTACAATAAGACTGCCCACGCCGACCTTTTCCAGAATGCCTTTGGCTCTGTTCAGTCCGAGAACAAGGAAGAATGTACAAAGGTGATAACTGTCACTGGTGAGACTAAGGAATTCGCCCTTCTCGCCTATGACGGTGCCGTCTATATCAACAGCATCCTCGTAATCTGTGAGAAGTAGTAAATTCATACTGGCAGTTTTCGCTGCCCTCGTCGCGGCGGTTTCGTGCGAACTCATCAATCCCCAGGATCCGGATGAGGGCGGAGAAACCGTCGTGGCCGAGAACAGCCTCAGCCTGACCAATAACCCCGTCGGCTATGCCGCAGGAACTCAGTTCCTTACCGTAACCGCGAAGGCCGAATGGACGCTGTCGCTGGATTGCGGCGAGGTCGCCGAACCATGGGCGAACGTCTCTACCGAGGATGGCCGCCCGGGAACCAGAAAGGTCGTCATGGCCTGGGAAGAAAACGCGACGGAGGAATCGAGGTCATGCACGATTACTCTTACCGTCGGCTCCGACAAAAAGTCGCTGCAGTTTACGCAGAACGGCAAGTCTTCGGTCAATCCCCGGCCGGTTGAAGGCCTGAATCCGGACCCCGTACCCGGATGGCTCGAGCTTCCGGCTACGAACAATCCCGACCTGTATTTCTTCACCCACGACATGACGCTGAGCGGGAAGACGATGAGAAACTACTCGTTCTACCTGGATCCAGTAGCATGCCTGGCGGTTTGGGTAGCCTACCCGCTCAACGACAACCTTGCAGGTTCCGGCTCCAGAACGGATGCATGGGCCCTCGATCCCAAGGTCCCGCGCGAATACCAGCCCGTTCTGTTCAAGGGCTTTGGAAAGAGCGGCTACGACCGTGGACACCAGCTCCCTTCGGCAGACCGTCTCCGCGCCGGCGCGAACGAGCAGACTTTCTATGGAACCAACATGACCCCGCAGAAAGCCGTCCTCAACCAGAGGGCATGGGCCACCCTCGAGGGTAAGGTCCGCACCTGGTCCAATTCCTTCGATACCCTTTATGTGGTGACCGGCTGCGATCTCAGGGGCTCCTACGACTTCGCTTACGACAATGACAACAAGCCTATTCCGATTCCGGTTGGCTATTTCAAGGCCCTCCTCGGCTTTAAGAAGAGCGGAACTATCGGCAATGCCGCCAAGCAGGGCGGATACACGGCTATCGGCTTCTACTTCAACCACGAACAGTACTCCGACTCCGAGATTATGGGCCAGTCGATGACTATCGACGAACTGGAGCACATGATGGACATGGACTTCTTCCCCAATCTCGAAGCGAGGGTAGGTGCTGACTATTACAATAAGATTGAATCCACACCCGACACCTGGTGGAAATAACCAATAAGATGAAAAGAATACTTTACGCAGTTGCAGTGATGCTCGTCCTGGTCTTCCAGGCCAATGCGCAGACACACATCATCGGCTTCTACAACTTGGAGAACCTCTTCGACATCTACGACGATCCCGCGAAGAACGACAACGAATATCTCCCGGACGGAGGCAACAAATGGACTCAGGACAAGTACGAGAAGAAAGTCCACAACATGGCTCGCGTCATCCGTGCCATGAAGGACGATAACAAGATGTGGCACACCATCCTCGGTGTGAGCGAAATCGAGAACAGGCTCGTGCTCGAAGACCTCGTAGCAGATCCCCAGATTGCCGAGGCTAACTATCAGATAGTCCACTACGACGGCCCGGATCGCCGTGGAGTAGACGTAGGCCTTCTGTACAACCCCAAGCGCTTCAAGTACCTGGACAGCGAGTCGATTCCCTTCGACTTCAATTCAGACATCGATTTCTCAGACGTAGATACCAGCTACTTCAAGACCCGCGATATCCTGATGGTCCATGGCCTTATCGGAGACGAACACTTCGCTTTCTATGTGGCCCACCTCCCTTCGCGTATCGGCGGTAAGGGCGGCAACCTCCGTAGCAGGGGAGCCGAGATTATCTACAACCACTCCCGCCTGATGGAGCAGAAATATCCCGGAATCAAGATCGCCGTGATGGGCGATATGAACGATAACCCTACGGACGAAAGCCAGACCGTTTATCTCCACGGCCGCGAGAAGCCGGAAGAGGTGACCCCTGAAGATTTCTTCGATCCGTTTATCAGGCTTCTTAAAGACGGCTACGGCTCGCTGGCATACCAGGGCGTGTGGAACATCTACGACATAGTCCAGGTGAACTACAACATGCTCAATGCGCCTGACGGTGGCTTCAAGCTCCAGCCTATCAAGCTCAACAGGAAGCGCTACTACGGCCGCGTGTTCCACAAAGACTTCATGACCCAGCAGACCGGCCAGTACAAGGGAACTCCGTTCCGTACTTTCTCCGGCGGCTCCTTCATCGGAGGCTATTCAGACCACTATCCCACGTATATCGTAATCAAGAAATAACACAATGAAAAAACTGTTTACAGTTGCAGCGGCGCTGCTTTTCTCCGTGCTTGTTTTCGCCCAGGCTTATACCGGCGGAATCAAGGGTACGGTAGTAAGCCGTGCGGGCAGGGTACCGGTCTCAGGAGCTGAGATGGTCCTCTCGCAGGATGGCAGGCAGCTTGCGGAAATTACTTCCGGTTCCGAGGGACAATTCCTCATCGAGGGCCTTGCAGACGGTGTATACCAGCTCAAGGTTACCGCAGACGAGTTCTCCGACCTCACCGTCTTCGTAACAGTCGACAAAGGCTTTGTCAAGGACCTCATCTTCGTCTCCCTGACCCCTTCGGCCAGCATCCAGGAGGCAGACGAGAGCAACTATGCCGAGTTCGACATGGAAGATTCCGGCTACTCGGACGCCCCGACCCTCCTTCTGGGCTCGAACGACGTTTATACCAACATCGCCGGTTTCGGTTTCAGCTCGATCCGTTTCAAAAACAGAGGTTACAATTCCGAAACTCAGGACGTCTACCTCGCGGGCGTGAAGATGAACGACGCCATCACCGGCTACTCGCCCTTCTCGCTGTGGAGCGGCCTCAACGAAGCCATGCGGTCGAAAGACACTACCATCGGCCTTGAGACGGCCGACGGCGGCTTCGGCGGTTTCAACGGCGTTACCGATATCCATGCCGTTCCGCTGAGCGTGAGAACCGGCTGGCGTTTCTCGGTCCTTAGCAACAGCGCCCTCTACCGCCTGCGTCTGATGGCCTCCTACGCTTCCGGCGAGAACAACGGCTGGAGCTACGCGTTCAACGCCTCGCTTCGCGCCGGTGGAAACGACTGGATCGAGGGTGTATACTACCGTTCGCTCGCATACTACTTCGGAGTTACGAAGAGGCTCGAAGACGGCAGCAAGCTCACCCTCTTCACCTTCGCTACTCCCGGTCAGAGGGGCGCGCAGAACGCTTCGACCCAGGAAGTCTACGACCTCATGGGCGACAACATGTACAACAGCAACTGGGGTTACCAGGACGGAAAGGTCCGCAACTCCCGCGTCCGCCATACCTTCGAACCCGTTACGGTCCTGAAGTATGAGTTCGCACCCGAGGATCTTCCCCTCACCGCTAACGCTACCCTCCTTTGGAGGACCGGCTACAACGGCTATACCGCCCTCGACTGGTACGACGCGATGGATCCTCGCCCGGACTACTACCGCAACCTCCCGAGCTACTACTACATGGAGGATGAGGACTACAACCGCGTCAACCAGGATAAATACGACTGGACTTACTATGCATGGACCCACAGAGGGCCGGACTACAACAACTATCAGCACCTCAACTGGGACCGCCTCTACAACGTCAACTACAACAATCCCGACGGCCGCAGCAAGTATGCGCTTGAGGAAAGACACGTAGACCAGAACGACCTTCAGTTCGCCGCCAACGCGAAGTACAAGGTCAGCGAAGACCTCGTGGTCAAGGGCGGCTTGAACCTCCGTGCCAACAGGACCGAGAACTACAAGAAGATGAACGATCTTCTCGGAGGTCAGTACTTCCTGAACATCGACAGCTTCGCCGAGCGCGATTTCGCCGCGAACGAAGCTCTCCTTCAGAACGACCTCAATTATTATCTCGCTCATGGTACGGCAGAGAAGATTAAGAAGGGTGGCAAATACGGCTACGACTACCTCGCACAGGTCCGCGTCGCTGACCTGTGGGGCAACGCTTCCTACAAGCTCGGCGCCCTTACGGCAAACCTCGGCGCCAAGGTCGGCGTTACCGCCTTCTGGCGCGACGGCCTCGTCCGTAAGGGACTCTTCGCCGGTGCTTATCCCAACGGCGCCCACATCTATGCGACCGATATCAACGGTCTTCTGATCGACCTTACGAACATCTCGAACGGCCAGACTTCCTACGGCAAGTCCGAAAAAGCGAAGTTCCTGACCTATGCGGCGAAAGCCAGCGTAGCATATGATCTCTTCGGCAACAGCCGCGTAAGCGCGAACGTCGGCTTCTTCAACGACGCCCCTACCTTCAACAACAGCTTCATCTCGCCCCGTACCCGCAATACGATCGTAGATAACCTGACTACCCAGAAGACTCTCTCGGCCGATGTGAACTATCAGATCGCATCGGAGTGGGTGAGCGCCCGCATTACCGGCTTCTACACGAAGATCATGGACCAGACTGACGTGATGAGTTTCTACAACTTCGCCATGACCGGCATCGACCAGCGCCATATGGGCGTCGAGCTCGGCGTGAAGGTCCCTCTTCCTCTGAAGGGCCTCAGCATCAGCGGAGTTGTCAGCCTCGGCGAGTATATCTACACCTCGACCCCCCACATGGTCCAAACTGTTGATAACAGCGCAGAAGTCGTACGTGACGACGAAGTCACCTACTGGCAGCAGCATCCCGTCTATGTCCCGGTATCCTACACCGCAGACGGAGTTCCGGTATTCGATGAGAATCTCGACGGAAGCTTCAAGGTAGACCACTACCAGAAACACTACGTCCCGAGTACTCCTCAGTTCGCCAGCGAACTCGCTCTGAACTACCGTACAAACAGCTACTGGTTCTTCGAGCTCAACGGTCAGTACTTCGACAGGGCTTATCTCGATATGAACCCTCTCTACCGCACTACCTTCGCGGCCAGGGGCAGCGAGTCCAACCCTGCCGTAATCGACTATCTCGCGGGCCAGGAGAAGTTCGCTCCCGCGTTCCTTCTCAACGCCTCGGCAGGAAAGAGCTGGTCTATCCAGCGCAAGTACTACCTGGGATTCTCCCTTAACGTCAACAACATCCTGAACAACAGGAATGTAAAGACCGGAGGTTACGAGCAGACCCGCCTTATCAGCAGTGTCGGCAAGGACCGTTACTACAGGTTCGATCCTAAATATTTCTATATGCAGGGAGCGAACTATATGTTGAACATTTACTTCAGATTCTAAGCATATGAAAAAGACAGTTATTGCACTATTCGCCCTTGCGGCGCTCGTTTCCTGCCAGTCTCTGAAGGAAGAGTTCCAGCCGGTATTTACCGTAAAGTATTCCAATCCTCCGGCATACGAGAGGACTGTTCCGGCTACTACTCACACTATCGCCCAGCTCGTATCGAAGTACATCCCCGAGAAGCCGATGGTCATCAATGAGGACATCGTCATCTCCGGTATCGTCAGTACTACCGACCAGCCCGGCAACTTCTACAAGAGTTTCTTCATCCAGGATGAGACCGGAGGTATCGAAATCAAAGTCGGAAAGAACAGCCTTTACAACGACTATCTTCCCGGACAGAGAGTATCTGTACTCTGCCGCGACCTCACCCTCGGAATGTATGGTTACAAAACCGGAAATTACGGTGGAATGGGAATGGCTCAGATCGGCTTCGCAGATCCTTCCGGAACTTATGAGACCTCTTATCTCGAGTCCCAGATGATTATCAACGACCACATCTTCCGCGGAGACGTTGAAGGTCTGGTAACTCCTCAGGTCGTTACTTCAGCCAGCCAGCTTCCCGACCCGAAGACCGCTACTCAGGCAACACATCCTCTCGTAGGAAGTCTCGTCACCATCAAGGGCCTCAAGTATGCAGGCGAAACCTTCGTCCTCCTCTATCTCGACTCTACCAAGGACAAGAAGTCCGGAACCAACCGAGTGTTCCTTTCGGACAGCAACGGCCTCGGAAAGTTCGGCAAGACCCACGGCATCACTACCTGGGCCATGTCCGAGAACAAGATGAAGGAACACCTCCTCGCAGGTGACTGGGACGACGCCGAAGTAGCCAGCGGTTCCGAGTACCTCCTTGACGAAGAAGGCAAACACGTAACCCTCGGACATCCTATGCTCAAGGGCGACGGCAGCTATCCGGGAGTCGAGAAGGCGGCCTACAGCGTAAGCCAGTACTTCACCCTCGGCGGAACTTCCGTCCAGGTTCGTACCAGCGGTTTCTGCAAGTTCGCCGACGTAGAGATAGATCCCGCCGTCCTCAAGGGCGAAAAGACTATCTCCGTCACCGGTGTAATCAACCTCTATCAGGGAAGCATCCAGATAACCGTCAACTCGCTCGACGATTTCGTAGTAGAATAGTATGAAAAAAACGATAGCACTTTTGATAATGGCAGCAGCCCTTACAGCTTGTCATCAGAATCCCTTCCTCCAGGAATGGGACACCCCGTACGGCATCCCCCCGTTCGATAAGATCAAGACGACCGATTATATCCCGGCGATCAAGGCGGGAATCGAGCAGCAGCAGGCCGAGATAGACGCCATAGTCGCCAATCCCCAGGCCCCTACGTTCGAGAACACGATCGCGGCGCTGGAACTCAGCGGCAGCATCCTCTCCAAGGTAGTAGGCGTCCTGTACAATGTCTCGGAGACCGATCAGACTCCGGAACTTGACGCTGTTCTTGACGAGGCGATTCCTCTGATGACCGAACACGAATCGGCGATGTCATTCAACAAAGCGCTCTATCAGAGGGTGGCTGCGGTCTACAACTCAGACCAGAGCGGCCTTACCCGCGAGCAGCAGATGGTCCTCAAGAAACACTTCGACGGCTTCGAGCGCGAGGGTATCGGGCTGCCCGAAGACCTTCAGGCGAAGCTCAAAGGGATCGACAGCGAGCTTGCGGTCAAGACCCAGAAAATCGGCAACAACATCCTCGCGGAGAGCAACGCGTTCAAGGAGAAGTTCGGCATCAGCGTCAGCGAATACCCGACCGCGATGACTACCACCGAAGACCGTGAGCTTCGCAAGGCCATGTTCGAGGCCTATACTACCCGCGGCCACCACGGCAACGAAAACGACAACTGCGCCCTGCTTCTGGACGTCCTGCGTCTTCGCGCCCGCAAGGCCGCTATCCTCGGATACGGCAATTTTGCCGAGTACCAGCTTGCCAACAAGATGGCCGGCAACCCCGAGACAGTAGACAACTTCCTCGCCGATATCATGAAGGCGGCGGTAGGGAGCGCCAAGGCCGAGATCTACGATATGGAGAAAGTGGCAGGACACGCTATCGAGCCCTGGGACTGGTGGTACTACGCTGAGAAGGTACGTAAAGCAAAATACGACCTCGACGACGATCAGATCCGCCCGTACTTCAAGATCGACAACGTAGTGAAGGGTATCTTCACTGCAGCCCATACTTTGTACGGCATCAATGCGGAGCTTCTCGAGGGAGTTCCTTCCTACAACCCTGCGGTCGTCAAGACCTACAAGATCACCGACGCCGAGGGCGCCCTGGTCGGCATCTTTACTACCGACTATCATCCCCGCAGCTCGAAGCGCGGCGGAGCGTGGATGAACAACGTCCGCGACCAGTACTTCGACGCCGAGGGTAATGAGGTCCGTCCGATCATCGTCAACGTAGGCAATCTTGCCCAGAACCTGTCCGTCGACGAGGTCCAGACCGTCTTCCACGAGTTCGGCCATGCCCTCCACGGCCTTCTTACGAAGTGTCACTACGCGAGCGTCTCGGGAACCAGCGTGACCCGCGACTTTGTAGAGATGTTCTCTCAGTTCAACGAGAACTGGGCTTTCCAGCCCTGGCTGCTCAAGCAGTATGCGATCAACGACAAGGGCGAGGTTATCCCCGACGAACTGGTCGCCAAAATCAACGGCGCCCTGAAGTTCAATCAGGGCTTCATGACTACCGAGCTCGCCGCGGCTTCTATCCTCGATATGAAATGGCACGAACTGAAGGACATCCCCGCAGACGTGGATCCTTCGGCTTTTGTGGACCAGTTCGAGGCCAAGGCCTGCAAGGAAATGGGACTTATCAAGGAGATCGTCCCCCGTTACCGTACAACTTACTTCAACCACATCTTCTCCAGCGGCTACAGCGCCGGCTACTACGGCTATCTGTGGTCTGAGGTTCTCGACAAAGATGCGTTCAGCATCTTCGAGAAAGAGTGTGTAGGCCCTGACGGAGAGTGGAACATGGGCAAGACTGTTGAGCTTGCCCGCAAATTTAAAGAAACCTTCCTCGAAAGAGGAGGCGGCGAAGAGCCGATGATCCTTTACAAGACTTTCGCAGGCCGTGAGCCTGACTCGAAGGCTATGCTCAGAGGACGCGGACTTCTTAACTAACTTAACAAATGAACAGAAAAGTACTTTTAATGATTCTCGACGGCTGGGGCGAAGGCCGTCACGACTACTCTAACGCCATCTGGACAAAGGGAACTCCCAATATCGACGCTCTTCGCGCCAAGTATCCCTTCTCACATCTTCAGGCCTGCGGCGAGTACGTAGGTCTGCCGGACGGCCAGATGGGAAACTCCGAGGTAGGACATATGAACCTCGGCGCCGGAAGGGTGGTATATCAGGATCTGGTGAAGATCAACATCGCCTGCCGCGAACATAAACTTCTGGAAAACAAGGAGATCAAAGCCGCGTTTGACTACGTAAAGTCTTCCGGTAAGAAGCTCCACCTGATGGGCCTTACCTCCCACGGCGGAGTCCACAGCTCGCTCGACCACGTCTTCGAATTCCTTCGCGTCGCCGCTCAGGAGGGCCTCGACAAGGTCTATGTCCATGCATTCATGGACGGCCGCGATACCGACCCGCGCAGCGGTCTGGGCTTCGTGGCCGAACTCGAAGAGAAGATGAAGGAGACCACCGGCAAGGTGGCGTCGGTCTGCGGCCGTTTCTACGCTATGGACCGCGACAAGCGCTGGAACCGCGTCAAGGAAGCCTACGACCTGCTGGTCGAGGGCAAGGGCGCAGCTTTCGAGAGCGCTCAGGCCGGTATCCAGGCATCGTACGACGCTGATGTTACCGATGAGTTCATCAAGCCTATCGTCATTACCGAGGGAGGCAAGCCCGTTGCGACTATCGAAGAGGGCGACGCCGTCATCTTCTACAACTTCAGAAATGATCGCGCGCGCGAACTGACCGCCGCGCTTACTCAGAAAGATATGCCGGAAGAAGGCATGCATACTATTCCTCTGTACTATTGCTGCCTTACTCCCTACGATGCTTCCTTTACCGGAGTCCACATCCTTTTCGACAAAGAGCTCGTTCAGGATACCCTCGGAGAGACTGTCTCCAAGGCCGGAAAGCATCAGCTCCGTATTGCCGAGACCGAGAAATATGCCCACGTTACGTTCTTCTTCAACGGCGGACGTGAGACCGTCTTCGAGAACGAAGACCGTATCCTGGTCAATTCCCCGAAGGTCCCTACCTACGATCTCCTTCCTCAGATGAGCGCTCCCGAGGTTGCCGAGAAGCTTATCGACCAGATCCGCAGCGGCAAGCAGGATATGATTATCCTCAACTTCGCAAACGGCGATATGGTAGGCCATACCGGAGTCTACAACTCCATCACCCAGGCTGTCGAGTGTATCGACAAGCTCGTGAAGAAGGTCGTCGACGAGGCAATAGCAAAGGACTATGTAGTCCTTCTTACTGCCGACCACGGCAACGCAGACTTCGCAGTCAATGCAGACGGAACCCCGAACACGGCCCATTCCCTGAACACCGTTCAGTTCATAGTGATCAACGCCGGCGACGAGGTGAAGACGGTCAAAGACGGCGCACTCTGCAACGTAGCCCCGACCATCCTCAAGCTGATGGGCATCCCTCAGCCTGCGGCAATGACAGCTGAGCCTCTTATCTAGGAAGAATGTATAAGTTTCAACCTATACTCAAAACTCTCGTCTGGGGGACGGAGAGCTGGGTCCTCTCAGGATGGCCCGGCGACGAATCAGTAGTCGCGGAAGGCCCTGAGGCGGGAAAGAAGATAACCGAGATCTACGAGGGACAGTTCCCTCTGCTGATCAAGTTCATCGACTCCAACCGCGACCTTTCGATCCAGGTCCACCCCGGCGACGAGATGGCCGCCAGGCTCCACGGCTGCAAGGGCAAGACCGAGATGTGGTATGTCATCGGAACCAGGCCCGGCGCCCACCTGCTCAGCGGACTCAGCAAGGAAATCACTCCGGCTCAGTACGAGGAACTCGTAAAGAAAGACGAGATAGTATCCGTTCTGGCTTCCTACGATGTCAATCCCGGCGATGTGTTCTTCCTCCCCGCCGGCCGTATCCACGGCCTTGGGGGCGGAGTCTACCTCGCCGAGATTCAGGAGACTTCAGACATTACTTACCGCATTTATGACTACGGCCGGCTGGGTCTCGACGGCAAACCCCGCAAGCTCCATATCGAGGAGGCGAAAGAGGCTATCGACTATCGTGTCCTTCCCGACTACAGGACCCACTATAAGCCCGTAGAGAACGTTCCGGTCAATCTAGCATCCTGCAGTCATTTCAGTACTGACCTGCTGGATCTGACCGAATCGTTGGATCTAAAACTCGACGAGTGCGGAGACTTCCTCATTGTCATTGCGACCGAAGGTAATGTCACTCTTGAGACAGAAAATGACAAATGTTCTCTGATCCCGGGAGAGTGCGCCCTTGTCCCTTCGTCTGAGAAAACCCTTATTATTACTCCTTCAGGAAAAGCTAAATTACTCACCACATTCGTCCCCAAAGCATGAAACCCCAGAGACGAGGCAGAAAGACAGTTCAGAAACGCAGAAGAAAGGCGGGGAAAACCGTCTTTCCGCAATTCGTCGGAAAGGTTCAGATGACCCGTGAGGGCTATGCCTTCGTGGTGATCGACGGGGAGGATGACGATGTGTTCGTCCGCGCGGCGAAGACGCGCGGGGCGCTCAACGGCGATACGGTGCGTGTCGCCGTGACCAAGACCCCCCGCGCAGGGGGCCGCGCGAAAGCGCTCGCCGGCCAGGCGGCCCGCGGCGAGCGTCGCGAAGGCGAAATAGTAGAGATCATCAAGCGCTCCGAAAAACCGTTCGTGGGAGTGTTCCATATGCCTGATGCAGAGCCGTTTCATGCCCTATGACATCGAGGTCGACGGGCAGGAGGCTTTGGCTCTCGGAGCCCAGACCGGCTACAAGGTTGCCGCGCGGGTAGAAGGCTGGAACCGCGGTGAGAACTGTCCGTATGGCCACGTAGTCGATGTGCTCGGCGCTCCCGGCGCAAACGAGACCGAGATGCACGCTATCCTCGCGGAATTCAACCTCCCGTACCGTTTCGAGAAGGAGGTGGAGAATGCTGCCGACAAGATCTCCGAAAAGATCACGGCGGAGGATCTGGCCGAAAGAAAGGATTTCCGTCAGACTTTCACCTTCACTATCGATCCGGCAGACGCGAAGGACTTCGACGATGCGATTTCGTTCCGCCCGCTGGAGAATGGAAATTACGAGGTCGGCGTCCACATCGCGGACGTGTCGCATTACGTGCTGCCCGGCTCGCCCGTGGACAAGGAGGCGCAGGACAGGGGAACTTCCGTCTACTTGGTAGACCGGACGGTCCCGATGCTCCCGGAGAAGCTGTGCAACAAGCTCTGCTCGCTCCGCCCTCACGAAGACAAGCTCACTTTCTCGGCCGTTTTCGAGATGACCGCGGACGCGAAAGTGCGCAAGCGCTGGTTCGGCAGGACCGTCATCAACTCCGACTTCCGCCTGGACTACGATCAGGCGCAGGCGATAATCAAGACCCCCGATCAGGTCGGGGGTGACGGTCCTGTCATGGTAGATCAGATCGTGGGTGACGGTCCTGTCATGGTAGATCAGATCGTGGGTGACGGTCCTGTCATGCCCGACTCCGATCGGGCATCTTCCGAGCTCGCGACCGCGCTTCGAACCCTCATGTCCATGGCCCTGATCCTTAAATCCCGCCGCCAGAAGGCGGGCGCGATCGACTTCGACCGCCCGGAGATGAAGGTGAAGTGCGACGAGTTCGGCAAGCCGCTCGAGATATATCAGGTCCACTCCTTCGAGGCAAACTGGCTGATCGAGGAGTTCATGTTGCTGGCGAACCGCAGCGTAGCGGAGTTCGTCTCCGGGAAAGGCAAGACCTTCGTCTACCGTGTCCACGACACACCGAACGAAGCGAAGCTCGACAGCCTGCGCTCGTTCGCGAAGACGATGGGCTACAAGATGGACGGCGCCCTCGAGGGCAAGGCGGTTGCTTCGACTCTCAACGACCTTCTCACACGCTCGGACGGCAAACCGGAAGGCTCGGCTTTACCGATGACACGGCAAAGGCTTTGGAATTGAAGTCTGGGAAGTTCGCAAGGTTTGCGCAAGACGACGAAAACAAGTCCTTATACCTTATTATTAATAGTGAGCGTAACGAGGATGCTTTCGAGATACGATTATCCTCTGGATACTACTATGTACCTACAAAGGTAATGTTCGACACGCTGGGATACAAGTATGAGAATGGTAACATTATGTTCGACTTGGTTCGCCAGTCCTCTCTTGACGATGACCTTCAGGGTCAGGTATATTTTATGAAGCAACGTGTAATTAAATCGAAAGAGAAGAAAAATGATATAACGGAACCATGAAAAAGGGCCCCGTATATTAGGGAATATAGCGGGGCGCACACGCAACTGGTCTCTGAGAGTTTGGCGGCTTACAAGAGACCGGTCTTTTACTTTAAACCATTAGTGGAATGGCTGTAAAGCAGTTGCAAAAATAATGTTATTTTTGTTATCTGCCAAATAATAGCCCTTTCCTGAGGTAATATTTATCAATAATTAATAATAATTTAAGGGTAACAATTATGAATAACATTGTTAATATAGATTATTTTAGGACTTTTACCAGCAAAGATGCTCAGGATGTGACTCTTGAGCAAGTAGTTGACATCATCCGTCAGGATGAAGAACTCAAGAAGAACACGATGATGTACCGTGATCTAATGGCGCAGGGACACGATAAGGCCGCAAAGGAGGTGAAGGAATCGACGCCTCAGGTGGCTGTCAGCTTCCGCATGGAGGGCGGCAAGGGAAAGGAGAACTGTCGTGACTGCCACCATCAGGTGCTAATCGACTTCGATGCGAAGAATCCTGAAGAACGACTGCCTGCTGAGGAGTTGGAGAGGGTGAAGACCTTCATGCGTACCTCTTATCATACCTTGATGGGCTATGAGAGCATCTCTGGTCTGGTCTATCACATCGTAGTTCCTTTCCTCTTGCCAGAAGGTGTTGAGATAGACATGACAAC
>CAJOJC010000018.1 GCA_905234775.1 uncultured Bacteroidales bacterium
GATCCACCTCTTCCCATCCCGAACAGAGAAGTTAAGCACACTAACGCCGATGGTACTGCCCCACCAGGTGGGAGAGTAGGCAGCTGCGGCTTTTCGGAAACCCCGATCGATTTCTCGATCGGGGTTTCTTCGTTTTCGCTGCGCTCAAACCGAAAAGCCGCTTAGCTCGTTCTGCGATTATGGAGTTTTTTGTAAATTAGTAGCAGAATAACCCCATAATTATGATAAAACGAATACTGAAACTGGCGGCGGTGGCGCTTGCGATCACTGCGTGTGCGAACAAAACGGCGGAGAAGCCGAGAATAGTCTGGATTGAGGCTGGGGCCTCGAGCGAGTATTACTTCGAATCTCAGGAAAACATCTTCAATGACTGTAAGCGAATAAAGGAAGCCGGCTTCACCGACGTGGTGGTCGACGTGAGGCCGACCAGCGGGGACGTTCTCTTCAAATCTACAGTCGCTCCAGAACTCAGGCAGATAGCAAAATGGAGTGACTATGGACATAAATATACGCCCCGTCAAGCGACCTACGACTATCTTGAGACATGGATCAAGGCGGGCCATAAGGCCGGTTTGAAGATCCACGCCGGAGTGAACATGATGGTCGGCGGATGGTGGTCGGAATCAGCCGGCCCCGAGGGCATGATCTACGACCACCCCGAGCGCAAGGACTGGTGTGCGGTAGATCTGCTCAGCAACGGCGAACTCGTGAACTTCGCCGACAATACCGAGAAGATCGGCGGCCGCTTCCTTGACCCGGCGAACAAGGAGGTCCAGGCGTTCCTGATTCAAATGTTGAAAGATCTGGCGGCCTACAAGGGCCTCGACGGAATGGTGCTCGACCGCTGCCGCTACGACGACTATGCGATGGACGCAGGCTATACGAAAGCGGCCTACGAGGGCTTCAGCGCTTATCTTGGCCATGAACCCGAACGCTGGCCCGCCCTTTCCCATTGCCCCGGCCATATCTTTATCGACTGGGACCCCGACCCGCTGGACGTCAAGTGGCTGACCTACCGCTGCAAGGTGATCCATGATTTCGTCGCCGATGCCCGCGCGGCCGTGAAAGAGGTGGCACCCAAATTGCAATTCGGAATCTATGTGGGAGCATGGTTCTCAGAGTACTACCGTTCGGGCGTGAACTGGACGAGTCCGCGCTACAATCTCGCGCAGGAAGAGAAGACGTTCTGGTGGGCGACGCCAGAATACCAGGCGACCGGTTTCGCAGACCTCGTCGACTTCATGATCCTGGGCGCGTACGGAGAGGCTGACCGAATCCATGGCGACGGCGAGTGGACGATGGAAGGCTTTGCCAAGCTCGGACGAAAGCGCCTGTGCGGCGACACCCCGTTCGCCATCGGCCCCGACATCGGAAACGGCAAGGGCTTCGAAAAAGGCGGCCGTGCCGATGTCCTGCCCGAGATAGCCGAAACCCTGCTCAATGAGGCCGACGGACTGTTCATCTTCGACCTCTGCCACATCCGGAAATTCAATTATTGGGACGCATTTAAATAGTTGATTATGAAAAAGTTACTACCGATTGTCTGTATGTTGACGGCTCTCTTCTCTCCCTCGGCACGAGCCGATTCTGACGGCCATAAACTCGATGCCCTCTGGAAGCAATACGAGGCTGCAAGAAAGCAGGACCTGCCTCAGAAGGAACAAAATATCCTGACCCAAATCAAGGATGAGGCTGTCAGACAGCGCCTGGCATGGGACTTCTATGATGCAGTGACCCGCTACGAAGATACCGGAACGCGCATCAACTGGAAGCTGCGAGACACGCTGCGCTCAGTAACACTTAAGGCTATCGAGGAATACAACGAGCCGATAGTAACTTTCTATTATCAAACCCATGAAGTCTATGATTTACAGGAAGGTTTCCTAGAAGCTAACGAACAGGCCCTCAAGGCTTCGAACAATCCCGAATTCCATAAACGGGACTGGTCTGTAGTCAATCAACCATACAAACAAGTCCTACTGGAGAATTTCACGAACGACTACGAATTCGTGGTGTGGAACCGCTTCATTTCCGAAAAGGAGAAGACGGCAGAATCTGTCTTCAAGGGCAGATATCCGATGGAGGCTCTGGTGGAATTTGAAAACCTCCAGAACGAGTATTCCTACTGGGATAGAGAGATTAACGGTAGAACCGAGGAACTCGAAGCCTTTACGGATAAATATCGCGACAAGGGAGTCTCGCTGCTTTCCCGCCAGGAACTTCTGACTGATAAGTTCAGGCAACTTAATAGCGAAAAGGCGGCAGGCAAAGACTATGAAGAGCTCCGCGAGCTGTGTCAGACCTTCGAAAAAGACCGCAAGGCTTCGCCGGAAAAGGCTATGGCGGAATCGTGCACGGAAATCGCAGCTCTACTTAAAACCATGGAATCCAAGGAGTTGTCCTTCTCGATACTGGACGATATCTTGACAGTAAAAGTCCGCAATATCGGTAAGGTCGAAGTCGAGATAAAAGCCGATAAGAAAAGCGTATTCAAAGAGACCCTGACGAACCCTGTCGGCAGTTTCTATGCTCAGGATACCATCGTCTGTAATCTTCAGTCGATACCGGACGGGTCCTATAAAATTACCTGTAAGGGAGAGGGGGAGGAAGTCTCCTCGCAATGGGAGAAGTACACTCTGTCCATGGCCTTGAAGTATGATGCTTCTGGGTGGTGGAGCTACGCGGCAGATTATCAGACGGGCGAGCCAGTGGCAGACTACGAGAAAGGTTTCCGGAAGATAACCGGCCAGAAAAAAACCTTCCAGGCAAGCGTCTCCGGCCCCAACGGCCCCCGCCTCTCCAATGAGGCTAAGCTTAACGCCCCGAATATAGGTCCGTTCAGTACGCCAAAGAACCTGCAGGCCGTTCTTCTGACAGACAGAACCGCCTTCAACCCCGAAGAGACGGTTCAATTCAAGGCGATACTCTATCGCCGGGACTACTCTCTCGAGGCTGTTGGAGCGGGTAAAAAGGTAACGTTCTCCCTGCTCGATCCCAAGGGCGACGAAGTGAGGTCCAGCGTCCTGAAGACCAACGCTTTCGGCTCAGTAGCAGGCAGTTTCATCATTCCGCGCGCAGAGCGCAACGGAACATATACTCTGAGGACCACTGTCGACGGAAAGATAGTGGCAGTCAAGAGCCTCACTGTCGACGATTTCGTACTTCCCAGCTTCAATCTCGAGTTTGACCGTCACGATCCGGTCAAGGCGGGCGAGAAGGTCGTGTTCTCCGGCCTGCTCAGGGCCTATAGCGGACACTCTCTCGCGGGAGCGGAGGTCACTTACCGTCTTTCCAAGTGGCATTCGACAGTCGACGAGGGCCCGCTCAAGCTCCAGAGCGACGGACGCTTTGAGGTCAGTTTCGACAGCGAGCCTGAAGGCTATCAATCCTACAACATCACGGTGAAGGTAGTCGATGCTACCGGTGAAACAAACGAGTTTAGCAACTGGGCCCGTGTTTACTGGCATGGCCGCGAAGAAGAAGAGAAGCCGCGTGAATATTCCTTTGATAATCTCAGTGACGAGACTCATATCAGTATTCGTGCGATTGCCGGCAAGAAGCCAGTATGGGCCCTGGTAGAGCTCTATGGTTTGGATTCGAAGCTTATCGACAGCCGTCTGGAATACTTCGAGCCTAAGGGCGAAGCTCCGGCCGAGCAGATATTCACTTACGACTATAAGGCGCAGTATCCCGATGCCATTACTCTAAATGTCCTCTATTTCCAGAATTCCAAAGTATACTCGAGCTCGGAAACCATCAGGCGTAAGGACACCCGTTACGACCTACCACTGAAGTTCACGCGCTTCCTCGATACAACGGTTCCTGGTTCATCCTATGAGTTCCTTATCGAGACTACACCCGGAGTAGAATGCGTAGCAACCATCTTCGACAAGAGCAGCGAAAGAATAAGTTCTAATGAATGGTGGCTAATCCGCCCCGAGCCGTATCCTCAACGCAACTGGTATTACAACAATTATTGCGGCAGTAATCACGGTTACGGATGGTACGGTGGCAATAGGTTATATATGATGAAATCTGCGGGGGCCGTGATGATGGATATGGTCGCTACGGAGGAATCGGAAAAAGATGAGATTGTTGAAGAATTTGGGGTGTTTCAGCTTGCGGATCCGTCTCTCAGAAATACGTCATATGATGATGTTGAATCTGTAACAGTTCGCGAAGACTTCTCCACCACCATCGCCTGGGAGCCGTTCCTGCGTTCGGATAAGAAGGGAAACATCAGCTTCAAGTTCACAAATTCTGACAAGCTGTCAACCTTCTACGTCCAGCTGTTCGCCCACGATAAAGCAATGAAAAACGCGACACTGCGTCAAGAGATGGTTGTCACTATCCCGGTGAAGATATCCGTGCTCGACGCTCGCTACCTCTATCCGGAAGACCGCTGGAATATACGCGTATCGCTCTCCAGCATCCTTGACCACGATATTACGGGAACCCTGAACGTAGCAGGCACCAAAGTCGAGGTTTCTGTTCCGGCCATGAGTCAGGCGGCATTCGAACTTCCGGTTGTATTCAGCCCGAAGGCCCGTAAACTCGAGTTCACTGCCGCCTTCATCCCGGCAGAGAGCGACCAGGCCGGCGACGCGGTAAAAGTAAAGGTTCCGATTCGCGAATCCTACCAGACTATCACCGAAGCCCATTCGGACGTACTTCTCGCCGGAGCAGACAAGCAGGCGCTTATCGCCGAACTGAGAGAGCAGTTCGTAAATATCCCCGGTAGCGAGGCTTCTGTCAGAGAGATCTCTATCAAGCAGATGCTTCAGGAAGCTCTTCCTGAGTACTTCAATACGGATTCCGAGAACAGCATAACCCTAATAAGGACTCTGTATGCCGCCACCCTCGCGAAGAACCTCGGCTCGAAGGGTCTTTCAGACGAAGAGCTCGCAGAAGTAGTGAAACGCCTGACCGATTGCCATAAACCAGACGGAGGCTTCGCATGGTTCAGCGAGTTCGAATCTTCGCCTATCATTACGGCGACCATCCTCGATTTCTGCGCAGGGCTCAGCTCGCGCGCCCTCGACATCCCGGCCGAGCTGGCGGAAACCCTCCCTTCAGCAGTAAACTATCTAGACAAGAAGTACTTCGCAAAAGAGGAGCATCCTCTCTGGCGCGGCGGCCTGTCGATGGAGCAGTACCTCTACGTAAGATCGCTCTATCCGGCGGTCAAGTTCACGGAGAAGCCCGACTCGAAATGGAGTAAGGAGGCCCGCAAGTATCTCGTGCCCACGGGCGACCGCGGACTCCAGTATTCAGTCTTTGCGAAGGCGCGCAGGATGAAGACCCTCCAGGCCCTTCTGGCATCGGAGGACGGCCTCTCGCTGGCCCGCAAGCTCGGCGTGAGCCTTGGGACTAAGAGCCGCCTGCGCAAGTCGCTCGAGGCCGACACCCGCTCGCTCGTCCAGTACGCCGTCCGCCACCGCAGCGGCGCGGTCTATTATCCCAACGCCGTGATGCCATGGCGAGGGCTGCTCGAGAGCGAGCTTTATGCCCATAGCCTCATCTGCGACCTGCTTGCATCGCGCGGCGAGAATGAGCTGGCCGAGGGCATCCGCCTCTGGCTCATGCTCCAGAAGGAGACCCAGCAGTGGGGCGCCGATCCCGGGACCGTGAACGCGCTCGCAAGCGTGCGCGACGCCAGCCCGGCGACTCTCGAAACGAGGGTCGTGGCCCTGTCCGGCTCTGCCCGCCTCCCGTTCGCTCAGATCCAGGCCGCCGGAAATGGCTTCACTATCGAGCGAGAGTGGTATAAGGTGGACAAAAATGGCAGCCGAACCGCGCTGAAAGAGGGCGATACGATCGAGGTGGGCGACAAGGTTGTTGCCGTGGCTAAGATATGGAACGAAGAGAACCGCAGCTTCATCCACATCACTATCCCGCGTCCGGCCTGCCTGACTCCCCAGAATCAGCTTTCCGGCTACTTCGGCTGGAACGCATGGCGCAGCGTAGGAATCGACCGCACCGAATACTGGTTCGAGACCTATCCGGAGGAGAAGACGGCGGTAGAAGAGACCTTCTTTGTAAGCCAGAGCGGACGCTTCCACTCCGGCGTTCCGGAGATAGAGTCGCTTTATGCGCCGCATTACAGGGCAAATGGCACTTCCGGAATAGAAATCGTGACAAAATCACGCTAAAATGTCAAAGATTTTGCTAAATTTGTCCTGCTTTTGAGCAAAAAACACCAAAAACAACATAATTTCTATCAAAAAATGAGAATCGTACAAGTAACAGGAAGGGAAATCCTCGATTCAAGAGGTAACCCTACAGTGGAAGTCGAGGTTATCCTCGAGTCTGGTATTAAGGGTGTAGCAGCTGTTCCTTCGGGAGCCAGCACCGGTGAGAACGAAGCTCTCGAGCTTCGCGACGGCGACAAGAAGCGCTACCTCGGCAAGGGCGTCCTCAAGGCAGTTGCCAATGTCAACGACGTCATCGCCCCCGCAATCGTCGGAATGTCCGCTCTCGAGCAGAGGGCTATCGACAAGACCATGATCGAGCTCGACGGAACCCCCACCAAGAGCAAGCTCGGTGCAAATGCCATCCTCGGCGTCAGCCTTGCAGTGGCCCATGCAGCAGCCGCTTATCTCGATCTTCCTCTTTACCGTTACATCGGCGGTACTAATACCTATGTTCTCCCCGTCCCTATGATGAACATCATCAACGGTGGAGCACACTCAGATGCCCCTATCGCATTCCAGGAGTTCATGATCCGTCCTGTCGGCGCTCCCAACGAAGCTGAGGCAGTACGTATGGGCGCAGAGGTTTTCCACGCCCTCAAGAAGGTCCTCAAGGACCGCGGATGCTCTACCGCGGTCGGTGACGAAGGCGGTTTCGCTCCCGCTCTCAAGGGTATCGACGACGCCCTCGATTGCATCATCCTCGCAATCAAGGCCGCAGGTCTCGAGCCCGGTAAGGACATCACCATCGCAATGGACTGCGCCGCTTCCGAGTTCTGCTTCAAGGGCGAAGACGGCAAGTTCTACTATGACTACAAGCAGCTCAAGGACGGTAAGAAGAAGGATCCTAAGGGAAAGAAACTCTCTACCGACCAGCAGATCAAGTATCTCGAGAAGCTCATCACCAAGTATCCTATCGACTCTATCGAGGACGGCCTCAGCGAGGAAGACTGGGAAGGCTGGGTTAAGCTCACCAAGGCTATCGGCGGACGTTGCCAGCTCGTAGGCGACGACCTCTTCGTCACCAACGTCAAGTACCTCCAGAAGGGTATCGAGATGGGCGCTGGTAACTCTATCCTTATCAAGGTCAACCAGATCGGTTCTCTTACCGAGACCCTCGACGCTATCGAGATGGCCCACCGTCACGGCTACACAACCGTTACCAGCCACCGTTCAGGCGAGACTGAGGATACTACTATCGCAGACATCGCAGTTGCAACGAACAGCGGTCAGATCAAGACCGGTTCGCTCAGCCGTACAGACCGTATCTGCAAGTACAACCGCCTGATGAAGATCGAGCAGGAGCTTGGAGATACCGCAGCTTATGGTTATAAGAAACTTAAATAGTCTCTTGGCGTAAGAAGACGCCGAAAGATTCACGCTTCGGAGAAGCCGGTCCCTGAATGGCGGCCGGTTTCTTTTTTACTGATTTCAACTCAGGTTCATACTCGTAGCCGGCGAGGGTGAGGGCCACCTTGAGCATGGTCTCGTTGGGGTCGCCGAGCTGGTAGCCGTCGAGCGGAGCATCTGCCACCTCTACGTCCGGAGCGAAGCCGTTGGGCATGCAGCCGGTTATGCCGTCGCGATCTGCGTAGCGGCCGATCATTACGTAGATTCCCCAGTTGGCGGCATACTTGACGCCGTTTTTGTATTCGCGGACGGAGAGATTGTTCTTATATGTCTCGTACCAGTTAGCTCCCTCGATAATGATGCCGGAGCAGTACTTCCCGTAGGACTGCTGGCCGACGATGGTAATGTCCATGAAGGGCTTCAGGCCGCAGATGATGGCCTCGCTGGCGGACGCACTGCCTCCGGTCATGATTGCGTAGATCTTGGAGATACCGACATTGGACTCGGCGGTATCGAGCGTTGTTCCGCCGATCTTGAATCTATTGCGGAAGTGGGTGATAGTTTCGTCTTCTCCCCAGGCTTCGGTAAGCATCTTATTGTAGACCTCTGTCATGAAGATGTCTCCGGACGCAACTTTCGCCGCGGGAGCGAGCATGCTGGCCAGGACCTCTTCGGTTTCGACGTAGCCGCCGCCGTTGTAGCGCAGGTCGAGGATGAGCTCGCTGATGCCCTGGGCCTTGAATTCCTTGCAGACTTCGATAAGGCCCCTGGAGGCTTCAAGGGTGAAGGCGGTGAAATGAAGGTAACCCACTTTCTTTCCTCCGCAGTCGAAGACCTTGGCGATGTGGACGGGGTCGCAGTACATCTCGACAGCATCCATCTCCACCGAGCGGGAGTCGCTCAGGCCAAGCTGGCAATGGGAGCTGTTCATCAACTTCTGCTTGACGATGTCTTTGTATTGGTCAGCAGGGATGGGGGCTCCGTCTACCTGGGTTATCAGGTCACCTCTCTTAAGTCCAGCTTTTTCGGCGGGGCTGTTTGCATAGACAAAAGTCACCGCGGCTGCGATGTAGTCCTTGGAGGAACTGGTATAGAATAGGGTGAATTCGTAGCCGTAGGTAGTGCTTACGCCCTCGATCGAACGAACGAAAGTCTCATAGTCGTCAGTTACCTGGGTCCATTTGTCAATGTCTTTCCCGGAGGCGTCTTTGTAACGCACTTCGAGGACTTTTGCCTTAGGATCGTCGTCGTCCATCCAGCCCTTCAGGCTGTCCTGTATTTCATCTATCCACAGATAGTAGACAGACATTACGTTGTAGACGAACTGGTTGACGTATTTAAGAGTATAATATTTCTCCTCTTCCGAGTTGTCTTCCCGGTTGAATATGTTGCAGGAAGACAGCGAAAGAGCTACGCATGCGAGCACGAAAAATTTTCCGAAGGATTTCATACGAGCGCAAATATAGTGAATATCGGCTCAAGTGACAACTCCGGAAGCGATGTATTTAGAAAGAATATCCCAAACTGATAAGCAGAGTGTTGCCCAGAGTCTCCGAAGCGGTCAGGAACGCGGCATCCAGATGAATACCCGCGAACTGGGCACCAAGGCCGAGGGAAACGTAGGTGGGCAGGGCTTTCGCCGCATCTCCGTAATGGAATCCTCCGCGCACGGAGATCATATCTAGGACCGTATACTCTGCTCCGAGTCCGGCCATTAGCGCACCGCTGAACAGATAATCCAGCTCGAGCGCGGCCTTAAGGTTCTGAATAGGGGAGAAAGTTCCGCTTACAGCAACGAGAGCCGGAAGAGAATAGCCGCCGGCGCCGTAATCGATCTTCGAGCCGAGGTTCTTGAGCCCAAGCCCGGCGGTAAAGAGCTCGGTCCCATACACGGCGCTGATGTCTGCGCAGAAGGCGGAGCCCTTGATGTCGGGGGCGAGGCCGGAGGAAAGGATATGGGCCTTGGCTCCTACAGAGAGTTGGTCTGTTATAGAATATGTCGCTCCAAGACCAATTATAAGGTCGGTAGGGGTGTAAGTTTCGGTGGAGGCGCCCAATGCGTTGGAAACTGCATAGGGCTTGTCGATCAGTTCGCGGCCTTCGAATGTAAAGGAAAGCTTGTCATTAAGTCTATAAAAAGCATTCACTCCGACGATGGTGTTGTTAGCCGTTTTCGGGGCCCACATTCCATAGAACGCCTGAGCGTCCAGCTTTTCCGCGGCGGGCTGCAGCGCGCTTACTCCCATCGCTGTCGCTCGCGAGTCCGCTGGAATCAGCAGCGCGCTGCCGCCCTGGGCGAAAAGCGTCACCGCTGTAAGGATGAAGAAGGTAAGAGTATATATCTTTTTCATAGCGTCCTATTTTTTAGCAATGGTGTAAGTATCGTTGACTCCGGCTCCCGTGACTTTCACATAGTAGATGCCGCCGGGAAGGCCTGAGAGATCTATTTCAAACGGGGTGAACGGAGCTGCGCTGCCTGATCCAGACCAGACCTTTGCGCCTATCTTGTTGAAGATGGAAACTTCAATCTGTCCTTCCGCTGCAGGGCGGATGTTGAGCTTGTCTACTACCGGGTTGGGGTACAGATCTACGGGAACCGATGTGTTCTCGCGGACAAGAGCTTTGAATGAGGCGGTACTGCGGTCCTTGCAGGCATCGGAGGCGGTGATGGTTACCTCAGTAAGGCCGGACCCGATAGCGGTAATGATAAGATTATTGCCGGACTGGTTGACGCTGATGACATTGCTCTCACTCATCGAGGCGGAGTAGTTAAGCTGCTCGCCGTCTTCGTCTGCGAAGAACTTAGACATATCGTAGACTACCTTCTCTCCTGTCTTAGTGAACAGAAGATTCTCGAAGGCGGCTATCGAATAAGGGACGTGGTTCTGAAGGATCTCATACTCGATTTGGTAATCGGTGCTGGCGCCAAAAGAATCAGTCGCGATGAGGTGTGCGACATACTGTCCGGCGGGGGCGCCGTTGCCAGTGATAGCTGCCTGGTACTTGTCTCCGGACTTGGTCCACTTGAAGGCGCTCGAACCGGGCTCCAGCTCTACCGTAAAGCTGTGGCCGTCGGGATCGGAAACATAATATGTGGCATTGATTTTCTCGTACGGCTGCAGTACTAAGCTTCCGGTATAGTCTGTAGTAACTACGGGAGCCGCGTTCTTGTTCGTTACGATAGTTTTCACCGCCATCGGAGCCGAATAGTTGCCGGCGTAGTCGTGGGCTATCAGAGTAACGTAGTAGGTAGTCTCGAACTCGAGTTCGGGGATGGTGGCGGAAATAGGGTCGCCTATTTTTGCTGTCCCAACCGTCACGTCCACTGCTTTGACGGATTCGGGAAGATTGTTGACGTCTATATTCTCGAGGTCCGCCGCATTCACCGAAAGCAGGAGGAGATAGCCGTAGGCTTTGACGTCCTCAGGGTCGGCGGTTACCTTCCAGGTAAGGGTAAGGTTGTTTGATGCGGCTCCTATCTCCAGAGTAGACGGGAGTTCAGGAGCGATAGTGCTGCCGTAGGTAAATGATCCCAGCGCATCCAGCATCGGACCGATGTCTTCGCTTGCGGGAATCTTGGTTTTGGAGGCTCCTCCAAGAAGTTTCTCTTTCAGCATCTCGTTGGTGAAGCCGGGGCCTCCGAAGTGGGAGACCAGAAGGGCGGCGACGCCGGAGACGTGGGGACAGGCCATCGATGTGCCCTGCATATTCCCGTATTCTCCGTTGAGGATGGTGCTGTAGATAAGCGTATTGAGCTTAGCGTCTCCGCCGGGGGCGCAGATGTCTACCCAGTCGCCGTGGTTGGAATAGTAGGCGCGGGTGAACTTGGCGCTGGTAGCGCCGACCGCGATCACGGCCTCGTCTGCCGCCGGCCAGCCTATGCTCCAGGCGTCGTTGCCGGCAGAGAAGAAGATGATGCCGCCCTTCATCGGGCTGTCCGGCAGCTGGTTGCCGTTCTCGTCACATCCGGCGTATTGGATAAAGTAGTCGATGGCCGGTCTGAGCGAGCCATCGCTGCTATTGAGTGCGTCCTCTTCCGATTCGAAGACATAGCCCCAGCTGTTTTGGGAGATGACGGCGCCGTGGTCGGCGGCCCAGACCATTGCCTGGTTCATATGGCCCCCGATAGGGTGATCGGGATCGCGGGGGTTTTCCTTCAGGACGGCGAGGGAGAGGATTTTGACTCCGTGGCCATCGTAACCTCCGGCGATTCCACTGATGCCGATTCCGTTGTTGTTGACGGCTGCGATAACGCCGGCTACGTGGGTTCCATGGTCGGCAGGTAGATTGTTGACGGTACTTTCATAGCCGTTTACAAAACTCTGGCTGCCCTCCGGGCCTACCGGGATACAGTTGGCCTCAAGGTCAGGGTGATCAACGGCTACTCCCTGGTCCAAAACAGCAACGATAACGTTGGGAGTTCCGGCTGTATAGTTGTCCCATACAGGTACTACGTTGATATCACATCCGGCTTCGGAGTTGGGCCTCGAACCGTCGTTGTAAAAATCCCACTGACGGGAGGCGTACAGATCGTTGAAGAAGGCGGTAGACTCCACCCTTCGTTCAAGCTCAACATAGACGACTCCCGGCAGGGAAGAAAAGTCTGCCGCCGCTTTAGTAGCAGTGATGGCCTGCGGATCGTAGGCAAGTTTGTACCAACGATGAAGGCCGGCCTTACGGTGTCTGGCTTCCCACTTACCGGCATCAGGGTACACTCGCTCTATGGAGACTATTCCGAGAGCGTCCAGGCTGCGGCCGAAGACTGCAGGCGCATTCTCAGGCGATTCTGCCATCAGATCGGCCTGCTCCTCATCGAGCTGGATAATAAGGGACCCTGGGACCACGGAAGAATGTTCTGCAATTTGCTTTTCTTCTGCAGAGGGAATACCTGAAGGATTGATTTCCTGATCACACGAAGCTATGAGCAAGACTGCTATAGCGAGCGGGGGCAAAACTTTATACATATAAGATTCTTTTTTGAGAGAAAAGAACCCGCCCGTGAAGGGGCGGGTTCCGATAAAGTGTCAGAGTTTAACTCTAGAGACCAAGCAGTTCTGCGAGATCGGGACCGCCAGGGAATGAGAGGTATGCGACCGAAGTCACACCCCACCACCTGAAGCCATCCGGGCCGTAGTCGAGAACGGGATACCAGACGAACTGGATCACGTTGGGTGCTACGACACAGTTCTGGGCTGCATTTGCCTCATCTTTCCTGACTGAAGGATGGAGCATGTGGCAGGTCATACCCGAGAAGGTGAATCCCATATCGAGGACGGGGCTGTAGGTAACGACACCCTCGTCGTCGATGAAGAACTCAAGATAAGGAACTACGCGGGTGAAGTCGAGTCCACCATCGGTAATTTCTTCCTCAGTCCAAGGGGTAATGAGACGATAGGTCTCGGATCCGTCGGGAGACTTAAGAAGAGTCTTCTCGAACGGGCCGCCGGTCCACCAGTCATCATAGAATTGAGCAATTCCGAGATTCTCCCATGCCTTGATGCAGGAAACAGGGAAAGTCGAAGGAAGGAAGTCAGAGATGAGCTCCTTGTCTGCGATACCTACGGTGATGCTATAGGTGACGTCCATTACCAGGTCTGCATAGTCGTAAGATACTTTCGCGTTAGCAAGAGAATCGCCATCTGCAAAAGTGATGGAAGGAGTCGCCAGTGTGAAGATACCGGTAGTATCCTCGAGGAAGAGGTTGACTTCCAGAGCACCAGCGGTGTTGTTCCTTACGAAAGGTACAAGGATGTCTTCTCCTGCGGCTTCGATGCTACGAACTGCGTTAACATCAGCACCCACAAAAGTCTTGGACGAATCCTCGACGGGGGAAGGCGTGTACTCAAAAGGCTCATCGCAGCTTGCAAGTGCGAACGCAACTGCAAAAGCGGAGATAGCAATAGTTATAATATTATTTTTCATATCACTCCTTATTTAAAACTATGATGCAACGTTCTGGACCTTATTGGTAGGATCAGGATTGTTGAGAGTTGTCATAACGCCGTCTTTCTCGGTAGGAACACCGTCCTCTTCGAGGATGTAAGGGTTGTTTTCAATCTCACGCTGAGGGATAACCCAGTTCCAGTAAGGGCTGACCTCGTTGATGTCATACTTCATAGTATCGTGGATAACGTTCGATCCAGGATACCAGGTCTTCATACCCGGGCGGATACGCTTTGCGTCGAAGAAACCGACACCCTCACCGAGGAATTCAACCCTCTTCTGGAAGAGAACCTCCTCGTAGAAGTTCTTGACGAAGCCCTGGTTGAAGGTAGCAGAAGCTGCTGCGTATGTATAGTCCGGATCACGATAGGTGTTCATGAAGGTCTCGAGGGCGGTGATACCCGCAGCCTCGCCCTGGGTCCTACCGATAGCCTCAGCCTCGATGAGGTACATTTCCTCAACGCGCATGATAGGCCAATCGACGGCTCCACCAGTTGCATAGTCAGTCCAGTTGCCTTCCTTGCAGCGGATCTTGATCGACATGTAGTCGGGAAGCTCCTCGAAAGGATAGTCGGCGAGATAACCGGCGGCGTCTGCCCACTGATAGTAAGTAGCGGGATAGGTCACACGGTCAGGATCGATGAAGGACTGCTTGCGGAAGTCGGAACGGTTGATGCGGTCGTAGATCCACTTGTGGAGAGCGAGCTGGGTGAGAGAGTTGTATCCCCAGTCAGCCTCGCCAGCGAGGAAGCCGGTAGGGTTGCAAAGGTTACCCATAGTACTTCCGTCGATGTTGTAGTACCACATCCATGAGTTGTTGCCGCTGGCGTCGCAGAAAGCGGTCTTAGGATTGAGCCACTCTGCCTTGGTAAGAGGAGTCTTACCGGACTCGTCGATAGCCTTGCGGGCATAGACGGCGGCATTCTCATAATCTTCCATTGCCATGTACATCCTTGCCTTCAGACCGTAGACCACGGGAACTCCGGGATAACGGCCGCTGGCGGGAGTGTAGCCGGCGAGGAGTTCCTCAGCTTTGTCGAGGTCTGCAAGGACCTGGGCGGAGAGGGCCTCCTTCGGAGCACGGGCGCTCTTGTACTGAGACTCGGGCTCGGCGCTGGAAAGGATGATAGGAACAGTCAGACCCTGAACCTGAGAACAATCGGTATATTCGTTTGCTGCAGGCAGGTAGACATTGTACATGTCATGGTACATGAGAGCCCTGTAGACATAAGCGGTTCCGAGGTATACCTTCTGGTCGGCGTTGAGCTCGGCGAGAGGAGCAAGAGGTCCGATGATATCGTTAGCACTCTTGATGATCTTGTAGAAGGTCATGTAAGGAACCAGCTGACGGTCCGAAGTGTATTTCATACTGTAACCGTATGCGCCGCAGTAACCGCTCCACCAGTCATATCCGATAGTGGCGGAGTTGTTGACCAGGTCATTGGTCTGACGGGCATAGGTAATAAGGATACCGGCATACGAGATGTCGTACTCCAGCTGAGAGTCGCTGCCGAAGAAGTAGTAGCGCTGATAAGTCTGAGCTACCATACCGTCGACAGAACCCTGCATAGCCGCTGAAGATTCCGCCATCTGCTCGGAGGTGGCAGCATCCTCAAGGGGAACAGTTTCCTCGATGCAACCAGGGATAACTGAAATTGCAAGAGCCGCTACAAGAAGAGAGAATATTGATTTTTTCATAATTAAATCCTCCTGTAAATTAGAATTTAACAGTAACACCGCAGGAAACAGTCCTCATAGGAGAATAGTTGGTAGCTGTGGTGGATGAAGAGAAGCTCTGACGAGGATCGAAGCCCTTACGTGCGGACCAGTAGAATACGTTCTCGGCGGAGACATAGAGTCTGAGCGAGCTGATCTGGACCTTGGAGGTCAGGCTCTGAGGGAGAGTGTAACCGAAGTTCACGTTCTGCAGGTTGAGATAAGATGCATCGGTGAGGAATCGGGTAGAAGATGCGTTTGCATAAGAATCTCCGTACTGGAAACGAGGGATGTTGGAATCCTTGTTCTCAGGAGTCCAGGAGTTGAGGAGGTCAACATGGTAGTTGTAACCGGTCTGGCTGGAGGTGGGAGAGTACATGAAGCGCTGGTAGGTGGTATCGAACTGAGTTCCGCCGAGCTGATAGGTGAAGTTGACGGAGAGGTCGAAACCGAAGGCGCGGAGAGTAGTACCGAAACCGCCGAAGATAGGAGCGAGGGTGCTCAGGTGAGTGATGTACCTCGTTGCCTTTGAATAGTCGTCAGTTGTTTCGCGGTCTACTACGTTGCCCTCGTCATCGAGCTTGTTCTTGTACCAGAGAGACTTACCGGTCTCTTTGTCGACACCTGCATATTCGTAGGTGTACCAGGTGTACATAGGAACTCCCTCAGTTACGAAGAAGCCGCCGCTGGCGTAACCCTGATACTCGTTGAGGTCTGCGTCATAGGCTTTGGTATCCTTTACGCTGTCGACGAGGAGGTCGATATTGTTCTGGAGCCAGGTAATATTGGCGTTGACATCCCACTGGATGTTCTTGTTCCTGATGATACCGAAGTTGAAGTCGCCTTCGAAACCGATATTGCTCATGTCACCCACGTTCTTGTAGATAGAGTTGTAACCCTGGGACGGAGGTACGGGGGTAGGGAAGAGCATGTCTGTAGTCTTACGGTTGAAGACCTCGAGGTCGCCGGTGATGCGGTTTCCGAGGAGACCGAACTCAAGACCGGCGTTGATGTTGGTGTTGGTTTCCCAGGTGATGTCCGGGTTACCCTTGCTCGAGAAGATTGTCGAAACCTGACCGTCTGAAGGAACGATCTGGAAGATATCGGTATACCTGTAAGCACCGATAGCGTCGTTACCCTGGCTACCGATGGAAGCCTTGAGCTTCAACTCGTCGAGACCGGCGATCTTGAGCCAGTCTTCCTTGGTGAGGATCCAGGCGGCACCTGCGCTCCAGAAGTCACCCCAGCGGTTGTCGGGATGGAACCTGGAGGAAGCCTCCTTACGGTAAGATCCGGAAAGGAAGTAGCGGTCTGCGAAGTCGTACTGGAGACGTCCGAAGTAACCTTCGTTGTTGTAACGGGTCTGGTAGGAAGTAGCTCCCTGGCCGTCGACGACTGCACCATCAAGTTCCTTGTTGCTCTGGGAGAACATGTGGTTCTTCGAGCCACCTACGAGATAGTACCTGTTGTCGTAGTATTCGTGTCCGAGCAGGAGTCCTACAGAGTGCAGACCGAAGTCATGTGTGTAGTTGAGGAGCTGCTGGAGGTTCGTTGCATACGAACGGCTGTGGTATACGTCGACTGTACCGCCAGTAGTACGGAACTGTCCGTAGTACGGGTTGTAAACATAGTTCTGACGAGTCTCATCGAGAGTTGCAGAAGCGTTGATCGTAAGGGTAAGGCCCTTAAGAAGCTCGATGTCCATGTAGCCCTGTGCTGAGAGGGCGTTACCCTCGGAGTTGCGGGTGTTGTAGAGGTTCGCAAGAACAGGGTTAGCGTTGGTGATGAACGGACGGGAAGTTCCGGGGATACCACCCTGGAGGAGGTTGCCGTTACCGTGGTCCAGAACATTGATACCGTTGACGTCTACATACTGGGTACCGTCTGCATTGCGGATGTAGAGAGGATACACAGGAGCCATCTGAGAAGTGTAAGCCCAGACGTTGGCGGTTGAACCGTCGCTACCGTTGTTTCCAAGAGAGTTGAAGTTGAACTTGGCATACGACATGTTGGCGCCGACCTTGAGCCAATCCTTGGCCTGGTAGTCGCCCTTGATACGTGCGGTAAGACGCTCGTGATCGGACTTGTCGACAATACCCTTGTTGTCAAGGTAGCTCACCGAAGAATAGAAGGAGAGCTTGTCCTGAGCACCAGCTACCGTGACGGTGTACTCCTGACGGAGGCCCTTGCGGTAAACTTCATTTGCCCAGTTGTCTGCCTTTACGAGGAAGTCACCGAGAACATATCCCTCACCAGCGCCGGGAAAGCCGTCTCGATGCCCGCCTTTTTCAGCAGGTTGTAGGGAATGTGTAGGTCTGATAACCGAGACCGCCGCTCTCTGCGCTGAACAGATTATCGTTCGCGCGCATGTGAGCCTCAGATGCGGAGAGGTTAAGTCCGTCGGCCGCGACATAGTAGTTGTAGAGAGCCTTGTAATGCTGCTCATAGTATGCGCGAGGATCGGAGATAGTCTCGTACTCCTGGAGGGCCTTGGTGTTGATACCAACCTTTGCGTCGAAGGAAACGACGGCCTGGCCGCGGTTACCTTTCTTGGTGGTGATCATGATAACACCGTTGGCACCACGTGCACCATACAGAGCGTTGGAAGCAGCATCCTTGAGAACGGTCATGGACTCGATATCGCTGGGAGCGATGTTGTTCATGTCGCCGTCGTACGGAGCGCCGTCAACGATGATGAGCGGGTCTTTTCCTGCGTTGATGGAGGAAATACCGCGCACGCGGATTGTCGCTGAGCTTCCCGGGGCGCCGTTGGAGGAGATGAGCTGGACACCAGCTACCTGACCTGCAAGAGCGTCTGTGACGCTGGAAACCTGAGACAGCGAGAGCTGCTCGTCACCGAGGACCTTGGCGGAACCGGTAAAAGCTTCCTTGGTCGACTTACCGAAAGCCACGACGATGGTTTCTTCGAGTTCCTGAGCTTCAGCCTCGAGGGTGATATTCACTACCGCCCTGCCCGAAACGGGAACTTCGACAGAAACAAAGCCCAGGCAAGAAACTGCGAGAACTCCGTCCTTGGGAACGGAAATCGAGTAGTTGCCCAATGCATCTGACAATGCATAGTTGGTAGCACTGCCGACAAGCTGGATAGTTGCGCCGGGAACGGCCTCACCTGTCACAGCGTCGGTAATCGTACCGGACACACGCACGTTCTGTGCGAACGCCACGGTAGCGATCATGAGCGCTACAAGGGTCGTGAAAAAAAGCTTTACTTTTTTCATAAGCGTTAAACTTTGTTAAACAATGAATAATACACTATACGTTAAATAGTTTCTTATCTTAGGTTATACTCGCTCCCTGAACAGGGGGTTAAAAACGAGTAAATCGGGCACAAGATAGGAAGAATTTTCCTAACGGCAAAATTTTAAAAGGAGCCCCAATATTGATCATCTCGCTGTCTGAGCGGATTTTGGCAAACTATTTACCCGCAATAACAGATAAAGCGCTTCCAAATCGATACTTTTGGAGGCGCTTTACTTAAAATTTAAAACTTTATTTATTTTTTAAAAAATTTTCATAACCCGTTCGGGGCGTTTTTTGGCCGGGGCGGGCGAAATCAGTCGAGAATTACAAGAAGCGGGGCGGGGTGGTTGAACTCCAGGGAGACGTCGTCGGAAGTTGCGCGATTGAGAGTGGCTTTCCACCAATTGTCGAACACGACATCGTCAAGAGGCCATTCCAGTCCTTTTGACTTGATGCGAAGCGAAGAATCGCAGGAGAAGAAGGAAATCGCACGTCCTTCTCCGACCATCAGCGAGCATGAATTTCCAACCGCGAAGGCGGTGCTACAGTCTGAAAGTATCTGAACAGTTATTCCTCGTTCCCAGAATCCGTGTTCCTTTTCATATTCCATCAGTAGCGACAGATTCCCCAGCGTATGTGCTTCTCTTTTTCCGGTTGCGCCAAGGATTGTAATCTCAGAGACGGACGGGTATTCGGAAATGACGTAATTCAAAGCCTTAGTCAGGTCGTTGGTTTCCTGTTCGGATACTTTGACGGTTTTTCCTTTGAAGCGCTTTAAGACCGAAGGAGACACCGAGTCCATATCTCCCACTACTGCGTCGACTTTCACTCCGCGCCTCAGCGCGGTCTGAAGAGCGCCGTCGCAGCAGACGACAGCGTCCGCTCCGTCTAATATATATAAAGGATAGGCTTTGCGCGGAAAATCTCCGGCTGCGAGAATTACGATATTCATATTGCAAAGTTATTATTATCTTTGGAAACGTATGTTACGAAAAACCAGAATCTTCTTGGCGGCGTTGTTCCTTGTAGGAATTACTCTGCTCTTCACCGGAATCGGAACTCAGTGGTGGGGCTGGATGGCAAAACTCCAGTTCCTTCCCGCCGTCCTGGGGCTGAATATCGCGGTGATCGCCGGCGTCCTCGCCGTGACCCTGCTTGTGGGAAGATGTTATTGCGCGGTAATATGTCCGCTCGGCATCTTCCAGGATGTAATAATCTGGCTTCGCCGCAGGTTTAAACCGGTCAAGCGTTTTACTTACTCGAAAGAACGTAAGTGGCTTCGCTACGGAGTCCTCGCGCTTATTATAATATGTATAGCCGCCGGAATTCAAGGCGTAGTCCTGCTTGTCGCGCCTTACAGCGCCTACGGCAGGATGGTGGCCCTGGCCGCAGGGAAGTCGCTGGCATGGCCGCTCATCGCGGTCGCCGGTGTGACTTTCGTGGGCCTGGTCGTGCTTGCATGGACCCATGGCCGGGCATGGTGTTCGAACATCTGCCCCGTCGGAACCCTGCTCGGATCGGTCAGCCGCTATTCGATGCTGCGTATCGCGATCGATAAGGATAAGTGCATCGGCTGCCGCAAGTGTGAGCGCACCTGCCGCGCCTCCTGCATCGACATCCCGGGCGGAAAAGTGATCGACAGCTCGCGCTGCGTTAACTGCTTCGACTGCATCGGCGTCTGCAACGAAGGCGGAATCGGGCTGAAGTTCGCATGGGGCAAGAAGCCCAGGGTCGAGGCCGAGAAGCCTGAGGGCCGCCGTGAGTTCATCGGTAAAGCGGAAGATGCAAGAGTTAGAGGAGCGGAGCTCCGACAGGCAGGGGGTCTGGGGGGTACGCCCCACAGTCCCCAGGGGGTGCAGGGGGATAATAGTCGCAGAGCATTTGTCGCGCAAGCGACAATGCTCGTCAGCGCGACAGCGCTGGCTCAGCTCCACGGCGGGCTGGGTACCGTCATCCCGAAGGAGAACCCGGAGCGCGAGGTGCCGCTGGTGCCTCCGGGAGCCGTGAGCGTGAAACGTTTCTACGAGCGTTGTACGGGCTGCCAGCTCTGCGTGTCGAACTGCCCCAACGGCGTCCTCAAGACCTCGACCGACCTGGAACACCTGCTCCAGCCCACGATGAGCTATACCGACGGCTACTGCCGCCCCGAGTGCAACACCTGCTCGACCGTGTGCCCCGCCGGCGCTATCGAGCCGCTCGCGAAGTTCGAGAAGCTTACGCTCAGCTGGGGCGTGGCCCACGTCTATCATAAGGACTGCCTCCAGCGCCAGGGAACAGACTGCGGAAACTGCGTCCGCCACTGCCCTGTGGGCGCGATAAGGATGGTGACCAACCGCGCGGGTCGCGAGGTCCCGGTAGTCAACGAAGAATTGTGCATCGGATGCGGAGCGTGTGAGAACCTCTGCCCCGTGCGCCCGATAAGCGCGGTAAGGGTCAACGGCCGCGAACAACACCTCAGACACAATGGATAGAAGAGACTTCCTCAAGATATCGGGTGCTGCCGCGGCTTCGGCCGGCCTGGCTGCCTGCGCCCCCAAGACCTCTACCGTCGCCTCGGAGTCGAAGCAGTCGCTCGGTCCGGACCACATGGAGCAGCATTTTCCCGGGATCGGCCTTCTCGGCTTCGGAGCCATGCGCTGGCCCATGTCGGGCGATGAAATCGACCAGGACGCCGTCAATGAGATGGTGGACTATGCCCTCGCCCATGGCGTCAATTACTACGACACTGCGCCGGTCTACCTGCGCGGAAAGAGCGAGCGCGCTACAGCCATCGCGCTGCTGCGCCACCCCCGCGAGAGCTACCTGATCGCAACCAAATGCTCGAACTTCCGCGGCCCGTGGACCTTCGAGCAGGGCCGGGACCTGTATCTCAAGTCGTTCGAGAACTTCGAGACGGACTACATAGATTATTATCTGCTCCACTCCCTTAGCGGCTACGCGTCGTTCAAGATGCGCTTCGAGGATACGGGGCTGATCGATTATTTCGTCCGGGAGCGCGAGGCGGGCCGTATCCGCCATCTCGGCTTTTCATTCCATGGCCCAGCCGAAGGTTTCGACGAGATGATGGCCCTCCACGACAAATACCACTGGGATTTCGTCCAGATTCAGATGAACTACAGCGACTGGACCCACGCCAAGCGCGATGTCAACGCTATCCACATGTACGAAAAGCTCACTGAGATGAACATCCCCATCGTCTTGATGGAACCCCTGCTCGGCGGCCGTCTCGCCACCCAGCCCGCTCCGATTACGGATATGTTGAAGGCAGAGCGCCCCGATAAGTCGGTAGCTTCGTGGGCCTTCCGCTTCGTAGGAAGCTTCCCTCAGATTATGTGCGTGCTCAGCGGTATGACGGTGATGGAACACCTGAAGGATAATCTGGATACCTATCTGGATTTCGAACCGCTTTCGCAGGAGGAGTTCCGCCTGTTGGAGGAGGTCGCGATAAGGATGAACGAATATCCTCAGGTAGAATGTAACGACTGTAAGTACTGTCTGCCTTGTCCTTACGGCATCGATATTCCCGGCGTGTTCAAGTTCTACAACGACAACATCAAGGCTGGGACTTATGTAGTCAGCTTAGAGCAGAAACACTACGCGAAGGTCCGCAAGAAATACCTTCTGGAATACAACAAGGCCGTCCCGAGTGTCCGTCAGGCAGACCACTGTATCGGCTGCAAGCAGTGTCTGGAGACCTGTCCCCAGCAGCTCAACATTCCGGAAGAGCTCCGGCGAATCGACCAGTACATCGAGTCCCTGAAGCAGGAGAAGCTCTAGTACTGGTTATAGTGGATCTTCTCTGGTTTCCACTTGTCTTTGGGCTGAGGGTTCTCGGCCGGGAAGCCGATAACGATAACACATAAAGTTGAGAGGTCGTCGGGAATTCCGAGGGCCTCTTTTACGATTTCCCCGCGGTCATCTTTGGCGGCGGTCCAGACTGCACCGAGTCCGAGGGCATGAGCTGCCAGAAGGATATTCTCAGTAGCTGCAGAGCAGTCGTCTACCCAGAAGATATTGTCCCACGGCTCGCCGTTGCGGCCGATCAGAGTGTTCTTTCCGCAGACAACGATTGCGAGCGGGGCCTGGGTGAGCATCTTCGCGTAGCGGAGCTTACCGGCGAGAGCGTCCATCGTCTCCCTGTTGTTGAGAACTACAAACTCCCACGGCTGAGAATTCATCGCGGTAGGCGCGGCCATTCCGGCGCGGAGCAGCTGCTCCACCATCTCCTGAGGAACGGGCTCGTCAGTAAACTGACGGATCGAGGTCCTGGTCATAATGTTGTCGAATACGGCCTTCTGGGCCTGTTCCTTAGAAATCTGCGTGTTTCCCCCGCAGGAAATCGCGGCCAGCGCCGCCAATGCAAGTATAATTCGTTTCATAACAGAGCGAAGATAGCAAAAAGAAATAAAACCGTCACCCCCGACTTGATCGGGGGTCTAAGATGCCCGGTCGCTGCCGGGCATGACATTCGAAAATATTTGGTTATCACGAATTTATTCACTAAGTTTGCACGCTTTTTTGCGGGATGGGCCCGCAAGCTAACTATAACAAACAAAACTTTTGCACTATGGCAGAATATTTAATGCCTGAGAAAAAGCAAGAGATTTTCGCGAAGTACGGGAAGTCTAATAAAGACACCGGCTCTCCTGAGAGTCAAGTTGCTCTATTTTCCTACCGTATCGCTCATCTTACCGAGCACGTGAAGAAGAATAAGAAGGACGTCGTTACCCGCCGTTCTCTCCTTCGTCTCGTCGGTAAGCGTCGTCAGGTTCTGGATTACCTCCAGAAGGTCGACATCGAGAGGTACAGAAGCATTATCAAGGAATTGGGTCTCCGTCGATAAGCTTAAAGATAGGAACAGGGGTGGTGCCCGGGTGGCGCCGCCCCTTTTTTGAAAGAATGCACTAACCCGGACGGTCCGGGTATGAAGCAATATAAAGACGCAATAAAAGCATGAACGTAATCAACAAGAAGATCGAACTCGCGGACGGCCGCGTGATCGAGATCGAGACCGGCAAACTGGCCAAGCAGGCCGCCGGATCCGCTGTCGTGAAGATGGGTGGCACTATGCTTCTCGCCACCGTGACAGCCGCTACCGAAGTGAAGGAAGGCACCGACTTTATGCCCCTCACAGTAGACTACAAAGAAAAGTATTATGCCGCAGGACGCTTCCCCGGCGGATTT
The DNA here is from genome assembly GCA_905234775.1 of uncultured Bacteroidales bacterium. Next base: position 23,646 of record CAJOJC010000018.1, read on the forward strand.
ATGAAGAGGGAAGGGAAGTCGAGCGACTATGAGATCCTCATCAGCCGCCTGATCGACCGCCCCATCAGGCCTCTCTGGCCGGATGATTTCCACCTGGAAGTGTTCGTGAACGTTACCCTTATCTCGGCTGAGAAAGATATCCAGCCGGATGCTCTCGCAGGTCTTGCAGCATCTTGCGCCCTCGCAACCAGCGACCTCCCGTTCGGAGGCCCTATCGGCGAGGTCCGCGTCTGCCGCATCGACGGCCAGTTCGTCATCAACCCTACCTTCACCGAGATGGAGAAGGCTGATCTCGAGCTCATGGTCGCCGCTACCGAGGAGAACATCATGATGGTCGAAGGCGAAATGAAGGAAGTCTCCGAGCACGACATGCTCGAGGCTATCAAGTTCGCCCACGAAGAGATCAAGAAGCACTGCCGCGTACAGAAAGAGCTCATGCATGAGCTTGGTACCGACGTCAACAAGCGCGATTATCCCCACGACGAGCAGGACGAAGAGCTCCGCGCCGCCGTTAAGGATTTCTGCTATCCTAAGTGCTACGAGCTCGCGAAGTCTGCGAAGCCCAAGCACGAGCGTGAGGACGGCTTCAAGGCTATCCTTGACGAGTTCATCGCCACTATCCCCGAGCCCGCAAGCCTCGAGGAGAAGCCTGCCTACGACCTGAAGGTTGTTCTGGCAAGCCGCTACTATCACGACGTAGAGAAAGAGGCCATGCGCAACATGATCCTCGACGAAGGCCTCAGGCTCGACGGCCGTAAGACAGACGAAGTTCGCCCGATCTGGTGCGAAGTCGACTATCTGCCTTGCGCCCACGGTTCCGCTATCTTCACCCGTGGTGAGACCCAGTCGCTCGCGACCGTCACCCTCGGAACCAAGATGGACATGAAGGAGATGGACGAGGTCCTTATCCAGGACGACCAGCAGTTCGTGCTCCACTATAACTTCCCTCCGTTCGCGACAGGCGAAGCTAAGCCCCAGAGGGGTGTCGGCCGCCGCGAAATCGGCCATGGAAACCTCGCAATGCGCGCTCTCAAGCCCGTCATCCCGATGGCTCCCGAGAACCCGTACGCAATCCGCGTTGTCTCCGATATCCTTGAGAGCAACGGTTCGTCGTCGATGGCTTCGGTCTGCGGCGGCTGCCTCGCACTCATGGATGCAGGTGTTAAGATCAAGAAGATGGTAGCAGGTGTGGCCATGGGCCTCATCACCGATGCCGAGCGCCCGAATGACCGTTACGCCATCCTTACCGATATCCTCGGAGACGAGGATCACCTCGGCGATATGGACTTCAAGGTCACCGGTACCGCAGACGGTATTACCGCTACCCAGATGGATATCAAGGTCGACGGACTCTCCTACGCAGTCCTTGAGCAGGCTCTCGAGCAGGCTCGTCAGGGCCGCCTCCATATCATGGGCGAGATGAAGAAGACCATCAGCGAGCCTCGCGAAGACTACAAGCCTTTCGTTCCTCGCATCCAGCAGCTCATCGTCGCTTCCGAGTTCATCGGTGCCATCATCGGCAAGGGCGGCGAGACTATCCAGAAGATCCAGAAAGAGACAGGCGCAACTATCAACATCGACGAAGAACCCAATCCGAACGGAGAGGGAACAGTCGGAGTTGTCGACATCGCTTCGAACGACGCAGTTGCAATGCAGAAGGCTCTCGATTGGATTAAGGGTATCTGCGCAGTTCCCGAGGTCGGTACGGTTTATCACGGCCGCGTAGTCTCCATCCTCGAGTTCGGCGCCTTCATCGAGATCCTCCCCGGTAAGGAAGGCCTCCTCCACGTCAGCGAAATCGCATGGACCAAGACCGAAAAGGTTGAGGACGTGCTGAAGGTTGGCGACGAGGTCGATGTCAAGCTCCTCGAGATCGATGCGAAGACCGGAAAGATGCGCCTCTCGATGCGCGCTCTTACCGAGAAGCCCGAGGGATATGTAGAGCCGAAACCGCGCGAGCGTGGCCCGCGTCGCGAAGGTGGCGAGCGCCGTGGAGGCGATCGCGGACCTCGCGGTGAGCGCTCCGAGCGCGGCGAGCGTGGTCCCCGCAGGGACGGAGATCGTCGCGACGACCGTCGCGGAGGTTCCGACCGCGGTCCGCGCCGCACCTTCGGCCCTCGCCACGAAGACGCCCCCGCCCCCAGCGTGGACGACTTCAAGGAGCCCGCAGAAGAAATCTTCTAGCATTCCCGGATGAGACCCCGTGTCTCTTCCCTCCAAATTAATTACTCCGCCCCTCCGGGTGGAGTAATTTTTTTGCCCGTTTTGCGGAAGGCCCCTGTCTATTCGCTTGCAGGGTGTGGCGATCGCCCTCCGCAATTCGGGTGATAGCCACGTTTTGGGCCTTTTTCGCTCCCATCACCCACTGCGCGAGGGGTGATAGCCACGCTCACTGCCTTCATCCCCCAGTATCCTACCCTCCATCGCGCCACGCCGAGCGGGAGAGACCGCCCGAAGGACCTGCGGCCGCTCCTGACGATTAGCAAGTCGCGACCGGGAGTGTCCGCCAGGTACGATTTTGTCGAAGATCGCTCCTAAGGCCGCTCGCGGCCTCTCTCGACCCTTCGAAAAAATCGTCCCCAACTTTTTAGCCCGCGCGGGTTCGGCGTTTCGATAAACAATAAGGCTCAACCCCTCGCGACAACATCCCTGCCGGGGGCTCAGAATATATATTCGAACGGGAGGGAAAGCGCGAATGCTTCGCGCCGTTGGGTGGATATGCCTGTATTACAGCAAATTGCTTAAATCAAACTCCGAATATTTCCGACTTTGATTTATATAATTATCTGTAAATCAACAAGTTCCACCCGACGGCACTAATGGTAGACCAGTCGAGTGTGCGGTGTCCCGACCGAATACCCACTACCGACTCCCACTACCGCTGGAATATATATTCCCCCAGCCAGCTCACTCCCCGCGAAGGGTAGGACATCCTTTGCGCAGTACCGCTTCACTCGCGGCGTCAGAAACAATCGGGGACGATTTTTTCGAAGGGTTGAGAGAGGTCGCGGACGCCCAGGCGAGCAACTGGCAAGCGCACCCGCGAGCGACCTCAGGAAGGGACTTCGACAAAATCGTACCAACCTTTAACCCTTCGCGCTTCCACTCCCGCCCAGGCGTCAGCCAATGTAGGCCCGTGGCGCCAAAATCCCCGAAAATAGCGCCGGAGAGGAGAAATAACAGTCATTCCGCGCCAAAATCGCCCAAAATAGCGCCGGAAGACGAAATATTCTGCGAGTCAGCTGAAAAACCAAGAGCAATTATTGAGTATCTTTGCGTAGAGATGGCGACAGGACAACATATTGCGAAGACGAATGCGGCACGGCTGCTGGAGGCGGCGGGGGTGTCGTTCGAGTTGGTCCCTTATGAGTTCGACGAGAACAATCTCGCCGCGGACCATGTTGCAGAGCAGCTCGGAGAGCCTATTGAGCAGGTCTTCAAGACTCTTGTTCTGAGAGGTGACCGTAACGGGCTGTTCGTATGTGTAATGCCAGGAGATATGGAGGTTGACCTGAAGGTCGCGGCAAAGATTTCAGGAAACAAATCCGCCGCGATGATCCATATGAAGGAGCTTCTTCCTGAGACCGGTTACATCCGCGGCGGTTGCTCGCCAATAGGTATGAAAAAGCCCCTTCCGACTTTTATCCACGAATCTGCGCTTCTCTACGATTACATCTATATCAGCGCCGGTGTCCGCGGCCTCCAATTCAAGATTAATCCGGAGGACCTTATCTCCTTTGTCGGCGCTGAATTGTATCCTCTATAGCTTCAGCCGTTCGACAGGCTTCACTGTAAGGCCGGTGAGGGACAAGTAGAATAACTCCATTTTTGTCCATATTGAATCCGTTTTAGTCCAAAAATGGCTAATCTGGATGGGGTTGAGGTAGGATAACTGAATATTATCCCTACCTTGATTCCCTATTATTGGATTAACCACACGATTAATGAGACGGATTACCCTTTTCCCGTTGCTGCTGCTCTCTTTTCTGAGCCTCAGTTGCGACCCGAGACCAGACACTCAGCCTAAAGACAAGCCGCTTGAGCTCGCGGACTTGATCGACCCTGCGGCAACTCAGTTGACCCGCAACCTTCATCAGAATCTATGGAAGCTGATGGAGAAGGGAACGATGTTCGGAACAGCGGAGTAAAGTGGTTCGATACCGACGGCAGCGCCTCCAACTCAGATACCAAGTACCTTACGGGAAGCCATCCCGCCGTCTGCGGATGGGAAATCAGCGGCATTGAGATTGACGATGAGCTCAACATCGACGGCGAAGACTTCGATGATATCCGGGCCCATATCAAACAGGCATACCGCAGGGGTGCGGTGAACACAATGTCGTGGCACTGCCACAACCCCGTCAGCGACGGCAACTCGTGGGACGGCACCCGCGCGGTCTATGCAATCATCCCCGGAGGCGACCTCAACGCGAAGTTCAACGGCTATCTCGACCGTGTCGCCGCGTTCATCTCCAGCCTCACGACCGACAGCGGCGAGCTCATTCCCATTATCTTCCGCCCTTGGCACGAACACACCGGCTCGGGCTTCTGGTGGGGCAAGGGCAACGCCAGCCGCGACGAGTTCGTAGCCCTCTGGCAATACACCGTCCATTATCTCAATGAAGAAAAAGGGCTCCACAATCTTATCTGGGCATACTCTCCGGATATGACACACATATCTTCCCGCACCGACTACCTTGAGTATTGGCCTGGCGACGAGTATATAGACATACTCGGCCTGGATGCCTATGACCGAGACGGAGCCAACTACGGCCACAAGGGCCTGCAGCTCGTCCGTCTCGGCAACGTCATAGCGGCCGAGAAGAACAAGATGTTCGCTCTTACAGAAACGGGCCTTGAGAACAATAACCCCGACGAATCCGCCTACTACAACAAGAAGTGGTGGACTCAGATGCTTTACCACATCTTCAGCGGGCAGAGAGTGTCATTCGCCCTCGTCTGGAGGAACGGCGATTTCCCGCGAAACGGCGGACATTACTTCAACGCCTGGCGTGGCTGCTACTCCGAAGACGACTTCAAGTCCTTCGCCCAGAAGAAAGACGTCTTGCTCGAGAGTGACCTCCCTAATATGTACGAGTAATGCGCAGGTTTACGCTCATACTGCTTACCCTATGTCTGGCAGCGTGCGCTCCGAGGACGGAGTTCACAAAAGCCGACATAGGGCAATTGCGTGATTATATCGCCCGATCGTGGGAGAAGACCGTTCAGTACAATCCCGAGGACGACGGGACTCTGTTGGGTCTGCCTTGCCGCTATACCGTTCCGACCCCGTCGGGAGGGATGTTTATGGAACTGTACTACTGGGATACCTATTTCACTCTCGAGGGCCTCATCGCCGACGGCGAGATCGAGCTCGCAAAAGGCAACGCCGAAGACATAATGGCTATGGTAGACCGTTTCGGTTTCATGCCCAACGGCACGAGGACATGGTACCTGTCCCGCAGCCAGCCGCCGTTCCTCTCGCTGATGGTCCGTGCGGTCTACGGCGCTACCGGCGATCGCGATTGGCTCGCCCGCGCTTACCCTACGCTCGAGCGTGAGTACGAGTACTGGCAGACGAAGCATATGACGCCGTGCGGCCTGAACCGCTATAGCGGCGACGGGGCAGATCAGTCGCTCATCGACGAGTTCGTAGTGACGGCATCGCGCCGCCTCGGGGTGGATTTCAACGCCATGGGCCTGACGCGGCAGCAGCACGACAAGCTGGGCTACGACTTTGTCGCGGAGGCCGAGTCGGGCTGGGACTTCAACCCCAGGTTCGACCGCCGCTGCGGGGATTTCTGCCCGGTGGATCTTAACTCGCTGCTCTATGCATTTGAGGTGAATATGGCCGAGTTCGCGACGATACTCGGTAAGCCGTCCGAGAGTTGGCTCGAAGCCGCCCGGTCGCGCAGGGCGAAGATGACCGAGCTGATGTTCGATCCCGAGCAAGGTCAGTTTTTCGACTATGACTTCGTCGGCGACCGGAAGTCGGATGTTGTCTCTGCCGCCGTTTTTACTGCCCTTTACTGCGGAGTGCCGACCAAGAAACAGGCAAGGGGCGTTCGCGAGGCGCTTCAGAAACTCGAGTTCGAGTATGGACTTACCGTATGCGAGAAGCGCGATTACGGGTATACCTATCAGTGGTCTTATCCCAATACCTGGCCGCCGACTACTTTTATGGCGGTATTCGGGCTTGACAAATACGGATTCAGGCGCGATGCAAGACGCCTGGCCGCAAAATATATGGATCTCGTGGTCAGTTCCTACAAGACTACTGGAACTATCTGGGAAAAATACGATGCCGTTCGTGGCGTAATGAGCGAAGGAGAGGAGTACGATACTCCCGAAATGTTCGGCTGGAGCGCCGGAGCCTTCAATTGCCTGAGTGATTATTATTACGGAAAACAAGTTGTCCTATGACAGGAAAGCGAATACTTTTTTTGATACTGCTGCTCCTGCCGCTTTGCCTCCGGGCATACGGCCAGCAGCGCGAGATCACTGGAACTGTCCTCGATGAAGACGGACTGCCGCTCATCGGAGCGGGAGTTGTGGCTCCGGATGGGCTGCGATTCTCGACGACCGATCTGGACGGCCGCTTCTCGATAAAGGCCGCGGACGGTGAGACTCTAAGGATAGTCATTCTCGGCTACCTGGAATATCAGCTTCTCGTCCAGCCGGGCGTGAGCGATTACGAGGTCCTGATGCAGTCCGATATGCAGATGCTCGAGGAGACCATCGTAGTGGGTTACGGCGCGGTCAAGAAGAGCGACCTGACCGGCTCGGTGGCGTCCGTGAAGATGGAATCGATCGGCGACATCACCTCGAGCTCGGTCGACGGTCTGCTCCAGGGCCGCGCCGCCGGCTTGCAGGTCCTGAATACCTCTCAGGACCCGGGCGCCGGCGCTACCGTCCGAATCCGAGGCAGCAGCTCGATCAACGGCTCCAACACCCCGCTGATCGTGGTCAACGGTTTCCCGATGGGAGAGGCTGGCAGCCTTTCGGCCATCAACACCGCCGATATCGAGTCGGTAGAGGTTCTGAAGGACGCATCCGCATCTGCAATCTACGGCTCCCGAGGCGCGAACGGCGTCATCCTCGTAACTACCAAGTCCGCGAGCAAAGGTCAGACTACGGCGATGTTCAAGCATCAGACTGTCATCAGCCAGCTTTCTGACAAGCTCGACATCTGGTACGACCCGCTCCTGATGGCCGAAGTAGCAAACGAAGAACAGATCAACGGCGGCCTTACTCCCTACTACATCGGTCAGACAATAGGAGGAGTATACTACCCGTCCCTGATAGAGATCCAGAACGGGAAGTGGTCCAACACGAACTGGATAGACCTCTGTCTTCGTACCCCGGTAGTAAATACTACTACTTTGTCTGTAGCCAGCGCAACTGAAAGTTCTTCGCTCAATCTCAACATCAACTACTACGATGACCAGGGCCTGTATAAGAAAGACGGCTACGACAAACTCAATCTCAACCTGAGTTTCAGCCACAAACTTTCGGACTCTTTCCGGCTTTCTTCATACAGCGTCATTTCGGTGACGGAGCGCAATGTGATGAACGGCCTGGAGTACGGGCGCAACCCGCTCTGGCCGGTATACAATGAGGACGGCAGTTTCTTTACTTCCGGTCCCAACGACTTCAGCCACCCTCTCATCAGGCTGCGCGATTACTACAATGTCACCAAAGGCAAGGAGTTCGCCGAGTCCCTCTCGGCAGACTGGGAGATAATCAAGGACCTCAGGTTCCACACCCAGCTGGATTTCCGCTACAAGACTTCTATCGGAGACAGCTATGAAGCGACGACCATCTCTCAGGATGCCCACGACAACAATGGTATCGCGAAAATCAACGACTCTTTCTATCAGGACATCCTGAGCGAGACTTACCTGACATACACCCACGACTGGGAGGGAATACACAACCTTTCGGTGATGGCCGGACACTCTTTCAACCAGGAGCAGAACAGAGGCCTTTACACTACTGCGCGCGGCTTTGTCAACGACGTCCTTCGCAACGAGAATATGAACGCGTCCGATCCTGAACTCAGGCAAATATACAACGACGGTTATTACCTGTCGAAGCTGCTGTCTTTCTATGGAAGGGCGAACTACTCTCTTCTTGACAAGTATTTGTTTACATTCACAATGAGAGCCGACGGCTCTACTAAGTTCGGAAGCAACAACAAGTGGGGTTACTTCCCGTCCGGGGCAGTCAGCTGGAAGATGCATAAGGAGGAGTGGATGAAACAGGTCCCTCAGATCAGCGAGATGAAGCTCAGGACCAGCTACGGCTACTCCGGCAACCAGGGCATCAACAGCTATCAGACGCTCGACCGCTACGGGATGGAGAAATTCTGGAATGCCGGCTCGTGGAAGACCGTTATCGGCCCGGGCTACGAGGTAGGCCGCACGGGCGCCAACGACCGCTATATGGTGTGGGGAGGAATCTCCAACCCCGACCTGAAGTGGGAGACAACCTCTCAGTTCGACCTCGGCGCCGATATGTCGTTCTTCAACAGCAGACTCAGGGTTACGGCCGATTACTACTACAAGTATACGACTGACCTTTTGCGCGAAAAGTACCTCCCGCTTACGTCGGGTTACGACAAGATATGGGTCAACGACGGCAGCGTCCTCAACAGGGGCTTCGAGCTGGAGGTCTCGGGCGATATCATCTCTACGAAGGACTGGCACTTCGCTGCTGACTTCATTTTCTCGCGCAACCGCAACAAGGTCGTGAGCCTGGGCGATGCCGTTTCGAGCGGCCTGTCCCAGGACGCCCTTACGGGAATGTACTACGAAGTCACCGGCCCGGCGGTAGGAATGTTCAACCAGAACGCCAACATCCTCGCCATCGGCCAGCCGATGAATGTCTTCTACGGCTATAAGGTCGACGGCATCATCCAGGAGTGGGCGGATCCGGGCTTCATCGATGCGGCCGGCGCTCTCGATATGCCGGGCGAGCTGAAGTATGTCGACATCAGCGGAGACTATGAGCTCACGGCGGTAGACCGCTGCATTATCGGCGATCCGAACCCGGATTTCACCGCGTCGCTCAACCTGCGCCTGAGTTGGAAAAATCTTGACGCGTCTGTCTTCCTTTATGGGGTGTATGGTAACGATGTTCTTTACAACGGGTATACTTTCAGCCCCAGGGTAAAGGCTCGCCGCTGGACAGTAGACAACCCTACCAACGATTTCCCGCGCCTGAACAATTCGAGACAGTATCTGCTTTCGGATTACTTCATCCAGGACGGCTCGTTCCTGAGGGTGCAGAACATCAATGTAGGCTACACCTACGATGTGGGCTGGAAGTTCCTCCACAGTGTGAGGGTATACGGCTCCATCGACAATCTCCTTACTCTTACCCGCTTCGACGGCTACGACCCTGAGGTCGGCCTCGACGGTATCTATTGGGGCGGATATCCCAAATTCCGCAAGTTCTCTGTCGGACTCGAAATCAATTTCCAGAAATGAAAAAGCGTATAATATCTATACTTGCAGGCGCTGCCCTTTTGGCTTCTTGCTCGCTCGGCGAGACTCCCTACGGATTCTACTCTTCCGAAAACTTCTATCAGACGGAAGCGGATGCGGAGTCGGGACTGATGTATGCGTACAATGCCCTGAACTATCTGGAGTATCTTCGCGCCATCTGGTATGTGGGCGACATCCCTACCGAGACTATGTACGCCAAGAGCGACGAGCCTGGCGATATCCATCTCCTTGACAACTGGACCTTTACGCCCAATACGGAACTGACCTGGTACTACTTCAAGTATTGCTACATCGCGCTGAACCGCGCCAACTCGGTGCTCGTCCGCGAGAAGGGCTGCGATATGCCCGCCGAGTCCCACAACCGTATCAGGGGAGAGGCGCTTTTCCTCAGGGCCTGGAGCTATTTCAATCTGGTCAGGACATTCGGAGTAGTGCCCGTCGTGACCGAACCGGTAGTCACGGTCGCGCAGACGACACCCAAGCTCGCGTCCGGGACCACTGAAATATGGGACCGTATATTCGCCGACCTTAAGGAGGCGGACAGCCTGCTGGTGGTTAACAAGGTGTTCGGCCGCGCGGACAAGGTGGCGGCGGAGGCGCTGCTCGCGAAAGCGTATCTGACGGTCGCGTCCGGCAAACACTACAATGCCCCCGGCTACAGGTCTCTAAGCTACGATCCGGACGTCTACTACGGCTATGCGGCCGACTACGCGCGCAAGGTGGTGACCGATTATCCGGCGTACTACTCGCTCGATCCCGACCTGCGCCATATCTACGATGTTGAGGCGCCGGACGGCCCCGAACACATCTTCATTATGGCGACCGACCGCAGCGGAACCCACGAAGGAATGTATACGAAGATCCCTCTCCAGTTCCTTCCGAACAACAGCGCGGTCCCGATCTATATCAAGTATGGTGACAATTCGCTCCAGAAAGCCAACGGCAACGGCTGGGGTGTGTTCATAGTTGAGGACGACTTCGTCTCGACTTTCGCTACTACCGACAAGCGGCGCACGGAGCTGATCCACCGTCAGTTTTATGATCAGTATGGGGCGGCAATAACCATCGCCTCCGGCGCCAAGTACTATTCGGCGAAGTACGTCGATCCAGACTTCATCGGCGAGCGCACCAGCGCCCGTCCGTACCTGCTTCGCTACTCGGACATCGCGCTGGTGCTGGCCGAGGCCGCGGGGCCCGGCGAGGGATACCCGCTGGTAAACGCTATCCGAGCTCGCGCGGGTCTCCCCGACCTCGCCCCCGGCCTCGGCCTTGAGGACTTCCGAACGGAGGTCATCAAGGAGCGTAAGTGGGAGCTCGCTTTCGAGGGCAACCGCCTGTTCGACCTGAGGCGCACGGGAACCGTCACCTCGACCGTCAAGGAAGCGCAGAAGATAAGCGAGGACGTAGCGGCCTTCTATCCTATTCCTCAGAGAGAAATTGACCTTAATCCAAATGTGGAACATGAGTACAACAACAACTAAGATACTCGCTGTCGCGCTGTGTCTTATTGGCGCAGTTTCGTGCAGCAAAAAGATAGACAGCGACTTCGCAAACCGCGACGTCTCGCTCCTGGAGATCAAGCTCAAGGGGCAGATGGGCACCGCCATCATCGAGCGCGGCTCCGAGGGAGCGTCGGCTACCGTTTATATAATGGCCTCGCCAGGGTACGATTATGCGGCGGTAGAGGTGCTCGGGCTCGTCGTGTCCCACGGCGCAAAGGCCAGCGTAAAAGCGGGGGAGACTCTGAATTTCAGCAATCCCGAGCGCAAGGCGAAAATCACCGTGACTTCCGAATCCGGGAACACTCTTAACTGGACTATTTTCCTCGAGCCTTATGACGCGTTCTACGTAGGAACCTGGCGTGTGATCGATGTCAAGCTCTGCTGCAACCAGCGTCTTGCGAACTGCGGCGACGGATCCTGGGAAACCCAGCTGAGCGGTTCCGAGTTCGGCTCTTTCGGAAAGCCCGAATACGACAACCGTATCACTATTACTATCGATCCCATCGACGAGACAAAGAACTCTCTTACCGGCACCATCACCAACGATGCCGGCGCCGACGGCGAGTATGGCCACTTCTGGGGCGTGTTCTCTCCCTACAGCGTCGAGGCTCCGATGGATATGGACCCGCGTCTGAGGTATCTCATCCCCCCGGGAGAGGCGGTCTGGGAGCTCGACCTGACAACAAATCGTATGCACATCACCAAGAACAACGTTACATCGGTGATGACCTTCGCCCAGGACGGCAACAACTGCCGCTTCCGCTTCATCCTCCCGAGCGCTGCTTCCGAGCCTTCCCAGAACGGCTTCCACGACAATATGTGGAGGAGTTCTTACGAGCTCTACTATGTAGTCTACAAGATGAATTAACCAATACCAATTATATCACATTATGAAAAAAAGTTTTTCTTATCTGTTTGCCGCCCTTGCGGGGGCATTCACTCTCTTCTCCTGCGAAGAACAGGTAAAACCTGACGGACCGGACGGCCCCGACGTTCCCGAAGGAAAGGTTGAGCTCGTAGCTCCCGTCCTCAGCGCAAATGTGACCGCTGTCGAGGTCAGCGAGGAGAACCTTCAGTCGGCTGCGCTTACCCTCAGCTGGACCAGTGCGGTCCCGAAGGACGCTACTGTCTCTCTCTCTTACGTAGTTTATGCCAACCTGGCTTCGGTTGACCTCTACACTTCTCCGAAGACTATCCAGTCAAGGGAACTGTCTCTCGCCTTTACCGGCTCCGAGCTCAACGCTCTCGTTGCCGAGCTCAAGAAGGATGTCGCAGACGGCGATGCGGTCGAGCTTCAGTTCAGCGTTTATGCTAGACCTGAAAGCGATGAAATCGAGGCCGTGGTTTCCAACATTGTAAAGGCAACCGTTACAACATATAAAGAGAAGATTGACATCCCGTCAACTCTTTATATAGTAGGTAGCGCGACAACCGCCGGTTGGGACAAGTCCAAGGGCATCCCCGTCCAGAAGGGCGGCGACGGCAAGTATACCGCCGAGGGAGTCGAACTGAATCTCACTATCACCGATACCGGATTCAAGTTCTACTTCTCCAACGACGACTCTTCCGCTTTGTTCTTCGGACCGGACCTTTCTTCCGATACCTTCGGAAAGACTAAGCTCTACACTGAAGACGACGGCTCTGCCAACCTCTTCCAGCCTGCTCTCAACGGCTACACTACCGGTGTCTACACCATCGTTCTCGATGTAGACGCTCTGATGACCACCCTCACCCGTACCGGCGATATCGAGTACAATATCGAATTCGGCGACGCAGTTTACCCTCAGGGTTCCTGCTTCCCTTGGAGCTGGTCGTTCGACGGCCCTATGGAGAAGACCGCAGACAAGGTCTACGAAGTCAAGGGCGTCAAGTGTTACTGGGGAGACAACGGCGACAGCGGATTCAAGATCTTCATCGCAAACGGTGTGTGGTCTCCTTACTTCGCCCAGGGCGACGATGCCACTAAGGACAATGTTACCATCAAGCTTGTAACCGATTCCGACGTCCCTCAGTTCTTCCCCGGACTCCTCGGCTATGAGAGCGGAACCTACGACATCAAGGCTGATTTCAACACGATGGTCCTTACCCTCACCAAAGTCGAGGATGAGGATCCCGGACAGAGCGAATACGACGAGAATACCGCTATCTTCCTCTTTGGAGACGGCTTCGAGAAGTACACAGGCTGGACCTTCGACAGGGCTCTTGCCCTCATCCCTCAGGGAGACGGAACCTATGTGTCCGAGAGCAAGATCTACATCAACAAGTGGTGTTACTTCAAGCTTGAGATGAAGGATTGGACCGAGTGGGTACGCGACTCTGCTGCCGGTTCTTACTGGACCGCTACGAAGCGCACACACGATCCCGACAACGACTGCAACTTCGTCCCCGGCGATTCCGACGGTTCCTGGGCCGACGGCGATTACACGGTTGTCTTCGACAAGAACAACCTGACCTTGACTCTTACTCCTGATGCTCCGGCTCTTGATGAGAATACCGCCATCTATCTGTTCGGCGGCGACTTCTTCGATTCAGCCGACTGGGAGTTCGACAACAAGAACGCTCTTGTTCCCGTAGGAGAAAACATCTACAAGTCTCTCGCTCCCATCCACCTCAAGGAGTGGACTTACTTCAAGCTTGAGATGAAGGACTGGACCGAGTGGGTTCCCAACAAGGATACCGACGAGCCTTGGGATGCAACGGAGAGGACCCACGATCCCGACAACGACGGAACCTTCTCAGTAGGCAACGTAGGCCTCAAGGACGGTTACTACAATGTCGAGTTCAACCGCGGCACAAAGATGCTTACGGTTATTGCTGATTGATTCTAAGTTGCTTTGTCCGCCAGGGCAAAGCAACTTTTTTAGAGCTCCCTCCGGACGGGGTAGGTTTCGCGGAGGTGTTCGAAGGCCGAGACATCTGCCTTGAGACGGGCGGAGTCGGCGAGGACGTCGTAGGGGAGGTAGAGATGCCCGATCGGGTCGGGCATGACTGAACAAGGGTCGGGCATAACCACTCCGTCACCACCGACCTGATCGGTGGTCTTGTCAAGCACAACGGAGAAATCCAGAAGCGCAGGAATCCCTAAAGTCTGAGCAACAAAGCGTACGGCGGCGCTGGTGCCGTTCGCCTTGCCGTCGAGGCTGTAGCCGGCGATATGGGGGGTGGCGATCTCGACCAGCGCCGCCAGTTCGGGGTCGATCTGAGGTTCGTTTTCCCAGACGTCGAGCGCGGCGGCTAGCAGTCGACCTGTCTTTAGCGCCTCTTTGAGCGCAGTGCCGTCGACAACCTCGCCGCGCGAGGAATTTATCAGTATCTGATTGGGCCTAAGTGTCGCGATCCGCTTTACATCGAACATATATTTTGTTGACGCGTCGAGCGGAACGTGTAAAGTAATTATATCGGCCCTGTCAATAATTTCTTCCAGCGAAACGAAACCCTGAGGGCCTTCAGCCGCTGCGCGGGGAGGGTCGCAGAGAAGCACCGTCATTCCGAGCTCACGGGAGAGGGCGGCGACCTTCGTTCCGACGTGGCCCACGCCCACGATGCCCAGCGTCCGGTCCGCCAGCGTGAAACCATGGTTCCGAGCCAGCGTCTCGAGCACCGACCGAACCCACTGCGCGACCGAGCCCGAATTGCAGCCGGGCGCGTTCGACCAGGAGATGCCGTGCGAAGAGCAATAAGCCGTGTCGATATGGTCGTAGCCGATAGTCGCGGACGCGATTGCCCGAACGGACGAGCCTTCGAGCAGGGCGCGGCCGCAGCGCGTGCGGGTACGGGTCACGATCGCATCTGCGTCGCGAACGTCCGCCGCGCTAATCGCCGCGCCCGGCAGGTACACTACCTCTGCGTAGGGCTCGAACACCCCGCGAAGGAAGGGAATCTTGTCGTCGCAAACGATTTTCATAATATCGCAATCTGCTTTGAGAGAATATCGATTCTGTTGACTATAGCCTCCTTCATCCTGTCGACCGCCTCTTGGAAGGTCATTGTCTCATCGCCGTTGACACCGCTGCTGTCGCAGGGCCACATAGCGTGGTTGCCGGCCTCGGCGGCGCGGATGATGTCAGCCTGCTGGTCGACATAGTCGGGAAGAGTTTCAAACGCTGGCTTGAGCTCGATCCAGCGCTCTTTCAGGCGCGCCTTGAATGTCGTATTGCTCAGTAATCTGCTGTACCACAGACACTTCTTGAGCCCCATCCAGTTCTCATACGGGATATAGGTGTGCCAGTCGAAGTCCCATACCGGACCGGCATACATCTTCCCGCCGCGCCAGTGGAAGAAGCAGCTCTTCGGATGATTAGGCTCCAGGTTGAAGGTAAGTTCGTGGACTATATACCAGTCGCAGAAACTGTCTATGTCTATCTTGTCCAGCGAGCCCTTGGAAATGGCATCTGTCATGCCCTTCAAGGTGCTTTCCGCAGTCGTTAGAATAGTCTGGTATGCAGCCGGCTCGTAATTGTCGGAATCTGGATACTTTACTTCCACTGGAGCGCCCCAGTAGTTGCCGTTGGCGGAGAATGTACCGTAGGAAGTGAAGTGGGCTTCCTCCGGCTCGGAAGTGTCGAATGAATACAGATAATCGGCTTGGACTCTGGATTTCTCGACTTCTATCTTTTCGCCGAGCCAGTATACTCCGAGGTAGCGGTTGTCCAGATACAGATCTACGAACCTTCCGCTGGGAGTCCAGTCGATGGAAGTGCGCCTTGCTGCTTCGAAAGCTACCTGGTTGCGAAGAAGTGTCCTGTCCATCCAGTTGGCAAGCAGCACCCATTTCTTGCTGGGGCCGGTACCGAGGAGGTCGGCTTTGTGGTCCAGTTTGAAGTAGTAGGGCTTTTTGTCGTACCACCAGGTGGAGTTTCCGCGCCCGCGTATTTTCAGGCTGTCTTCCTGGAGAAGAGTTTTGTTGGCGTCGCCCTTTATCTCGATAGTAGCAAGTTCTACCCAGGTGGTTCTGCTCCTGATTCCTACTTTGTTCGGGGTGTTGATATAGACGGAAGGGAGCGAGTTCATCTCCAGCGGAATTACGGGCCCTGAAGGCTGCTGAGGCTCGGGAGGAGTCGGAGGGGTGGGGGTAACTGTTGAATCGCCAGGTTGCTGTTGCTCGATAGGATCCGGCTCTATAGTGATGTCTGGCAACAAATCTTCGCGCTCCCGCTCGCAGGCCAGGGCCAGCAGAGCGAAAGCCGCAATAACGATATGAGAGCGTCTGAAAATCATATTACTCCATATAGAATATTAATTCTCCGCCCTTGCGAAGTTCTTCGAAGGGGATAAACGGGGTGTCCAGAGTCCGGCCGTTGAGAGTGGCGCGCGAGACGTGGACATTCGAGGGACTGTTGCCCACCGCCCTGATGACCAGCGAGCGACCGGGGCCGACATCGACGCGCGCCGCCAGGACGGCCGGGCTGCCAATCGCGAACTCTCCGCCCGCCGGGTCGACCTGGTACAGGCCGAGCGCGGACAGGACGTACCACGCGCTCATCTGGCCGCAGTCTTCGTTGCCGCAAACACCGCCCCCGTCATCGAAATACAGCTCGTCCATAATCTGCCGTACGAGCTCGGCGCACCTCCGCTGCCCGCCCGGGAGCCAGTCGTACATGTAGGCGATGTGGTGGCTCGGCTCGTTGCCATGGGCGTACTGCCCGATCAGACCCGTCACGTCCGCTACAGTCCCGGCGGCCGATCCCTCGGCCACGAACAGGCTGTCAAGCTTTTCGCGGAAGTGTTCAGGTCCGCCGAAAACCCGGATCAGGCCGTCGACGTCGTGCGGCACGAGGAAGGTATACTGCCATGCGTTGCCCTCGACATAGTCGGTCGCATTGTCGGCCACGAACGGGTCGAACGGAGTGCGGAACTGGCCGCGCAGTGTTCGGCCGCGAAGGAACCCGCTGGCGGGGTCGTAGTAGCGCTCGTAGGCCTTGCTGCGCCAGCGGAAATGTTCACTGGCGGCCGAATCGCCCAGCTGCGCGGCCACTTTCGAGACTGCCGCGTCCGCTATCGCATATTCGAGCGACTTAGCCAGGCCCCAGTCTTCGGCGCTCTTGTCGTAGGGGATGAAGCCCCAGCGGCCGTGGGCATCGAGCCCGCGCTCTGCCAGCTCGGACGATGCTTTCATCGCCTCGAACGCCGCGCGCGGATCGTCGGCATACCCCTTGAGAACGAGGTCGCCCAGCGAAATCACGCCCGGGTTGCCGACCATGCAGTCGGTCTCGTTCGAGTCGAGGTGCCAGACCGGCAGTTTCCCGCCCCAGCGGTAGATGTTCATATAGGTGTCGGCCATCGAGCGCGAGAACTCGGGGTCGATCAGGGTCATGAGCGGCATCTCCGCGCGGTAGGTGTCCCAGAGCGAGAGAATCGTGTACTGGTCGCGCTCGCTGTGGTGGACCTGGCCGTCGGCACCGCGGAACCGG
>CAJOJC010000019.1 GCA_905234775.1 uncultured Bacteroidales bacterium
AACAACTCATACTAACCACATAATTAATAACACTAAAACTAATAACCAATAGGTTGACGGCTGAGAACCAGCTCTTACTCAACCCGAATACAAAGGTACAACATTTTATTTAATTTCAAAATATTTTTAATAATTTTTTGAATTTTTTGTTAGATTGATTCTCAGGCTATTGGTCACGTAACAGATATCTGCGAGACGACGAGCGAAAACAATAAAAAAAAGAGCGACATAAAATCGCTCTTTTTTGAGGTGCCTAGCGGAATTGAACCGCTCTAACTGGTTTTGCAGACCAGTGCCTAACCTCCCGGCCCAAGCACCATGCGAGTGCAAAGATAATCAAAATCTTTCAAAAACAAATTATCCCAAATACTTCGAAACATAATCTGCCACATAGGCGCTGAATTCAGGGGAATCCAGAATCTGAGCGTCTGAGGCCACCCCCACATAGAAGCGGCATATTCCGGCGTAGTTATATATCTCAGTATCGAGAATCCAGCGGTCACCCTGCTGTGTTAGGTCGTTTTCCGCCAGAGGGTGCTCTTCCACCAGGAGGTTTTTAGCCATAACACTGAGCGAGAGCCGGACGCGGCAAGGAGTCCTCCCCGACATTCCGAACACGTCCAGGCCCTGCTTTTCGTGTTTGTCTTCGTTTGTCCATGGTTCGTCTTCGAGAAGCATCGCTTCCTGCATTCTGGAGACTTTGAAGAGTTTGCTGCGGCCGTCCTGAAGATCGAAACCCCAGACGTCTATGTAGTTGGTAGTAAAACCGAAGGGTTCGATATAACGGTCGCGGACGGTGTGTGAGTTACCGGACTCATAATTCTTCAGAACAACTTTCTTTTTCTCGCGTATTCCGTGGGCCAGGGTCTCTACGATATTTCTGAGCGAACGGCCGTCTACCAGATCTGCGATACCGGTACTGTCGTAGATAATAGCCAGTTTCTTCTGAAGATTTGCTTTAAGAGCGTTGGTCGGGTCGAGCCTGTCGATAAGGTTATTGACAAGATGAGCCTCTTCGTCGGAGAAGTAGACGAGATTCTGGAACTCCGGGTAGTCCTCCGGCATACTCTTGAGCTTGTACACGTTGGGTGCAAGCTTCTCGACCACGAATCCACACTCCTTGAAGGTATCGATATACCTGTAGATGGACCTGTATGAGGTTTCCAGTTGCCGGGCGAGTTCGTCTACCGTATAATCGACACTCCCCGACATCAGCGCCATCAAACGCAAAAGTCTTTCTACTTTTGGCTGGTCCATACTATATATATATATATATTACTGCTCGTCAGCTTCTACAAATTCAAGATCGAGGTCTTCGATAAACATTGCCACCTCTGCGCTGTTGCTGATCCAATCAATCATTTCTTTACTCATAACTGTTGTTCTTTCTGTTCAACAATGCAAAGGTATGCCCCGTTTTTGACAGTTCTTGTCAAAAATATAAAATTTTAAAAAAAAGACAAAAAAAAGCCCGGAACTTCCGGGCTTACTTTATTTTTTCTTCTGAGAGAACATCCATGGTAGGAAGTCCGGTTCGGATACCGCCGGATTCCAGGCATTGTGGCCCACTCCGGGATACTCTTTATACTCAACCGGAACTCCGCAGGAAAGAAGTTTCCAATACGCTACGCGCGAGCAGAACAGAGGAACCACAGGATCTGCGTCGCCGTGGTAAATACGGATATGGGTCTTGATATCGCCGGTAAGACGGTCGGGATTGATGGCGCCGCAAATAGGGACGGCAGCCGCGAACTTGTCCGGATGGCGTGCGATGATGTCGAAGGTGGCCATTCCGCCCATCGAGAGACCCATCACATAGAGTCTGCGGGTATCTACCGGATACTTCTCGGCAAAGCTGTCTACAAGGTCCAGTACGGCCTTCATAATGTCCGTTTCAGGAGAATCCGCGGGCATATTGTCAAGGGTAAAGGAGTTACGGAACTGATAGGCCCAGAAATCCTTTTCAGGACACTGAGGAAAGATAGCATAGCAAGGGAAATCCAGGCGGTTGACCGGGTTTGTAAATACCCTGGAACAGTGGACCAACTGCAGTTCATTATCGCTGCCCCGCTCTCCGGCTCCATGAAGGAACAAAACAAGCGGATACTTCTTGCCTTTTTCCAGAGTCAAAGGCTCGATATAACGGTAACGGAGAGTATCTGCGCCGTCATTGTAGACGGAACAGCCCGAAAGATATTCGGCCGAAGCCGGACCGAAAGCAGATGCGGGCAGAGTGTCGGGGGCTTTGCGAACGCCGCAGTTGCAGGAAACCGCCATCAGCAGACCTGCCAGGAGAATTACGTGGTATTTCATATTATTTTAAAATTTATTCTACGTACAGCAACAGACCCTTCAGATACTCTCCTTCAGGGTGATAGATATTGACGGCGTGATCCGCGGGCTGGCAGAGACGGTCGACGATACGTACCCTGCGGCCCACCTGGGCCGCTGCGCTGAACACAGCCAGCGCGAAAGCCTCTTTGTCTACTACCTGCGAACAGGAGAAGGTAAAGATGAGGCCGCCGGGCGCTACCTTCGCAATCGCGGCGGCGTTCAGCCGCTGATAAGCGCGCAGAGCGTTTCTCAGCACGCCGCGATGCTTGGCAAAGGCCGGCGGGTCTACTATCATAAGGTCGTACTTCCCTCCCTCACACTGACCGAGGAACTCGATAGCATCCGCCGTGAATGAGGTGTGGTTCTTAAGGCCGTTAAGGGCGACATTTCTGTCTACCATAGCCATCGCGCGCGCGGACGAATCGACCGAGTCGACATGGGCCGCGCCGGCGGCAAGGGCGTAGATTGAAAAACCGCCAGTGTAGCAGAATAGGTTCAGGACATTTCTTCCGGCCGCATAGCGGGCGACGAGAGTGCGGTTCTCCCTCTGATCGAGGAAGAAGCCCGTTTTCTGGCCCTCGTCCCAGTTGACATAGAATTTGTGGCCGTTCTCGAGAACGACGGACTCTGAGCCGGTAAAGCCGGGAGCGGTATAGATGTAGCCGTCGATAAGGTCCAGTCCGGCCTTGAAGGGCGCCGTTCCGGAAGACTTGTCGTATACGGCCTTCAAGCGCTCGCCATAGACCGCCTGCAGCGCCTCGACAATCTGGCGTTTGGCCCTGAACATGCCGGCGCTGTGGGCCTGCATGACGCAGACGCCGTCGTACCAGTCGATGATAAGGCCGGGAAGGCTGTCGCCTTCGCCATGGACCAGGCGGTAGCAGTTAGTAAGCGGGGAGTCGACCAGCCCGAAGGCCTTACGGGCCTCGTAGGCCGCCCGGATAGAGTCGGTCCAGAAAGACTGGTCGAGGTTGTCCATCTCGAACGAGAGCATACGGACTGCGATCGACCCGATCTGATAGTGTCCGCAACCGAGCACAGAACCGTCGGAGGCCTGGACAGTCACGACATCACCCTCGGCGGGCTTGCCGACTACCTGAGCGATAGCCCCGGAAAACACCCATGGGTGGAACCTCAGCAGGCTCCCTTCCCTATCTTTCTTTAATATTACCTTGCTCATCCAATTTAAGCGGATTCTTAACCGTTTCCTGAAGTTTCAGATACATCTCCCTGCATACCCAGGCATCAGTAGCAGCGTAGAGTTGCTGGGCTGGAGACAGTTTGTCGGCCTCCCAATTTGAGAGCTGCTGGGTCTTGGAGATTCTGATCCCAAGGATAAGGCCGGCCATTTTCTTGACACTTTTGTCTTTGATACCCCACTCCCAACCTATTTTCTGAAGGTCTACGAAGTTTTTCCCCTCAAACGGAGCAAGCCTCTGAAGGCAACGGACGTCATCTCCGGACGCGGCTCCGACCTTGATTATGTCGGGATCGGAAAGGATATAGCGCAGACGGCGCCTGAGGCCCATCTTGCAGACTCTGAAAAGGAAAGCCTTGTCAGGTCCTGAAAGCTGAAGAAGAGCGACTCCGCGATGAGGGTGATGGGGCTCGAACACCGGACGTGTTTCAGTATCGAAACCCAGTATCTTCTGCTTACGGAGGTACTGAACGGCCTTGTAGTATTCTATTCCGGGGGCATCGATGACGACAATCTCTCCCTTGAACGCTTCCAGCGGGAGCTTCTCCAATTCCTCCGGAGTAATAGACTGTTTAAAAGAGTTATCTGTCATCTGAATCAGTCAGGATAAACTCTGAATCTTCATTAAGAATAGCGTTGTAGCTCTCCAATTTCGGATAAGCCACTCTGTGTGTAAATATATTGCGACGGCGCATGGCCTTGAAGCAGGCCTCGCTGACGACTTCTCCAGGAGCTATGACCTTCACCCGAGGGAAACGAACCCTGATTGAATCTGCGCGTACTGAATAATCGTCCAAAAGCAATACGTCGATGGCCTGGGCCTTCACTACACTTACGCTGTCAAGAACGGCCTCCTTGGGGAAGACGCCCACCAAACTGCCTTCAAAGACAGTCTGATACTTGAAATACTCCTCATACAGTTCAAATGGCTTTGAAGAGACGATTCCGACTCTGGTGTCTTCATTGCCGGCGATCTTCTCTGTCATAAGGTCAATCGGGAAGAAAACGGCATCCGCGATATGGAACTCGCGAAGCAGAGAATCCAGGTCGTACTTACCATAAGAAGCCATCGCAGACGAAGTCAGAACCAGAACTTTACCCTTGGATTTATGAGAGTATGAGCTCATATCCGCCAGAGTCCTGTAGCTGAGGGTATCCAGGCTGGCAAGCGCTGCTTTGACAGTCAACTCCCTCAAGCGGGTCGCACCTTCCTCAGTCTTATAACTACTCAGAGGACTTGCGTCCTTCAGGATTACACGGCTGATCACTTCACCGCTGAAGTCGAGCAGGGAGTCGCGAATGGGCCTTGCATCGACATTGTCGAAGTTATCCGACAGGAAGAGGGAAAGCGACAGTGGGGTCACTTCCTCCTGAGGGCCGCAGATAACGATGTTGCCGTCTGCGTCTTTTGGCTTGAAAGAGCCCAGGAGGTGATGGCCTGGATTTGATTTATCCTGGATAAGGTCCGACACAAACTGTATCACGGGCCTTTCCGATTCCACCTTGGGCTGGCAGCCGCAGAGGCAGAATAGCGGGACAAGCAGGGCTATGGAAGTTCTTCTGATATTCATTTAGACTTTGAAAACTGCGTAAACGAGGTTTTTAAGAATATAAAGCACACATGAGATAACCACGGCCAGAGACCAGTCGTGTCTTAACAGAAGCACTACGGCAACTATCACGGCTATCTCGACTATGAAGGATACTCTCTTTAGCAAGACTGTCTTTGTATCGCCTGCCGCTATCTTCATCGAGAACATGGGTATCTCGCAGACGAGCAGCGCGCAAAGGACAACCGTCAATACAGGCACGAAGACCAGTCCCCCGCTGAGGGTCGCGAGCAGCGATGCGGGTTCATGGGCTACGAACCAGCAGAGCGAACCGCACAGCAGCGCAGCGACCGGGGTCGGAAGACCCACAAAACTCATGTGTTGGCGAGGGTCGACATTGAACTTGGCGAGCCTCAGGCCCGAAAACACTGCCAGAAGCAGCGGAACCAGGCACCATGCACTCGAAGAGAAACTGCAGGTCTTCATCAGGTTATAGAGCATGACCGACGGCAGGACGCCGAAACTGACCATATCGCTCAGCGAATCGAGCTCCTTTCCAAGCTCGGAATAAGCGTCCAGCGCACGGGCCGCGAGTCCATCGCAGAAATCGAAGATGGCGGCAGCAAGCATCAGCGGGAACGCCAGCCAGATCTTGCCCTCAAGGGCGAATACCACTCCTAGCACGCCCGAAGCGAGCCCGAGGGAGGTGATAAAGTCCGGAATATACTTCTTCAGCGACATCTTTTACCTGTTGATATTCGGGTGCTTCTCTATGAAGCCGTCGGGAAGGGCGCTTTTGTGGATCATGATATCGAGGCTCTGGGCCTTGACATACTTCTCGCTCGCATACCAGATACCATTGTACTTGCCGGTTTCGCCCCACGAGTTCTTCACGAGGTAGTACTTGCCTCCCCACTGGTCCTGGGCGACACCGAAGATGTGCATGCCGTGGTCGTCTGTCATGGTCTTGTTCTCGAATTCGAACTGACGGCTTTCCTGCGAGACTTCCTTCTCCACTACGTTATTGGTTTTGGAACCGTTCTTAGGTTTTTTGTCGCTGTCTTTAGCCTCTCCGTAGCCAACCCAGTGGGCCTGGTCGGAACCTGCGTTCGTAAGTTCTACGTCTGCAAGGATAGCAAGGCCGTCGCGGCTGAAACCGGGCTCGCTGACATCAGCTCCCCAGGCTGCAGTATAGCCGTTTTCGAGGGCGTGGTCGAGGATCTCCATGAACTCGTCGATAGGGACATTGTAGGATTCATCCCAGCGCCAGTTGTCGCAGACCTCGATCGGGAACCAGGTGTAGAACGGGTGATGTGTAAAGGAAGTAATGGTAATATAGTCGTCCGGATTGAAATTGAGGGCGTCACGATAGCTCTCGGGGGTATACTCTACTCCGTCGACGGTGAACTTCTCGGGACGCTTTCCGAAATACTCGTCAAGGATGGCGCCAAGGCCCCTGGCCCATGCTGTAGTAAGGGTCTTGTTAGGGTTCTTAACCACTGCGTCCATATAGCCCTTGAGGACCGCGTCAAGCTCGGCCTGCTTAGGAAGGTCTGTTCCGTAGTTCATACCGGTCATCTCGGAATTAGGGACGATACCGTGATCCCTGATGACATGGAGGACGTCGTCTGCTTCGCTTCCTACGCGGAAAGCGAGGGCGCCGTCGAGCATAACGTACTTAGCCGCACGCTCTCTGTAGGAGTTGCTCACTACGAAGAATTCAGACAGATCCGGGTACTTCTCAGGATCGGTGATACCGTTGATACGGATAATCTCCGACTCTACAAAGCTGATCGTAGAGAATGCCCAGCAGGTTCCGCTGCTCTTTTGATTCTTCACAGAGGTCACGGGCAGTTCCTTGACGGTCGTGAATTTGTACTCGGGAAAATTAACCTTCGGTTTCTGGGCCTGCGCGGCGGCGCTCAGGGAAAGGGCGAGCAAGCCGGCGGCGATTGCGAGATAATGTTTCATACTGTGTGCTAATCTATACAACCTTCAAATTTAATAAGAATATCCAAAAAATCACTAACTTTGGGACATGAAAAACATCATCCCTTTTATCGCGCTTGCGCTGCTCGTTCTGGGCTGCAAACACGAACCCGAGACAAAGGTCAAGCACGGCGAGCAGCTTTCCTTTACTACGGAAAGCACCGTACTCCGTGACGGAGATCTTGTCGGAGTGTCCATGGACTCTCCTCTCTCATATATAAATGTCAAGACGACTTACGCCTCCGGAACTCTCACTCCGGATAATAAGCTTCACTGGCCGGTCGACATGCCGGACAGTGCGGTTAATTTCCTCGCCTATTTTCCCTACTCCGCGAAGTACAACGATGGCGGCGTGGTGGTATTCTCTGCAGAACCCGACCAAAGGCCGGACGCTGCTTTCAGGTCTTCAGGGCTTCTTGTAGCTAAGACAAAGGCTTCCGTTACCGATCCGTCTGTCGTATTCGATTTCGAACAGAAGATGTCGAAACTCGTCTTCTATGTACGCAACGATTCCGGCAGTAAACTGGAAGACGTTTACTTCTCCGCCTATCCTTCCCTTCAGTTCAATATGGACAAGGTAGATCTCAGAGTATGCGGAGAGAAAGTAGACATCCATGCACACAACACAACTACCTCCAGCGACGGAGTAGACGCCTACGAGGCTATTATCGCCCCCCAGAAAACCGCACTCACCCTTACACTGAAGACATCTTCCGCAGAGTACACGGCAATCTTCGACACGAAGACCGAATTCAAGAGCGGCAAACAGTACTCGAACTACAGACTGGCCGTTCTCGAGCCCAATAAATCCGGCAGGCCTATCAACTTTACCCTGGTGGAGGCAGACTGGCAGGAATTACCGGATTATTCTTATGAGGAGCCCATCACAGGAGGCACGCTGACAGAATTTGTCGACCCCGGAGTTTACAGTATCCAGAACGGAGCCGCTGTTCCTATCCGCACATACGCGCCGGGAAGCGACCAGTATAGCCTTATAGAAGGAACCCGTAACGCCGGCTGGAGACTCATGAACCCGGCCCTGGGAGAGATGTTTGAATTCACTACTCCCATGGTATATTCCCAGGAAGGCAACACCTTCGATATAAACGTTCGCAGCTTCGGCCTTTCCGGCTTCGAGGCTGACTATTCCTCCAGAGCCACCACCCTCAAGGTAGAGAACGGTCTTGCATGGGCTCTGGACGAGAATAAGGATTATGGTTACATTATTGCAACGGAGTAATATGAAAAAGATACTGATCACTCTCGTCGGACTGCTTGCAGCCGCCCTCGTATCGTTTGCAGACACTGTAGACAGAGAGCAGGCCCGTACTATCGCTCAAAGATGGCTCGGTTCAGAGGCAACCGAGGCTTCATACGGCTCCGACGCATTCTATGTTTTCAATGGCAAGGACGGCGGCTGGATTATAGTCTCAGCTGAAGATGCCGCTATCCCAATTCTCGCCTACAGCGACAGGGGCAGCCTCAATCCCGACCGTCTACCCTCCAACTTCATAAATTGGATGGGCGGCTATGAAAAGGAAATCAAGTTAGCCCGAAGCGAAAAAGTGAGGGCCACTACAGACGTCACCGCGCTCTGGAAGACCGCAGGTTACAGGACCAAGGCCTCGAGCCAGAAGGTCCTCGAAACCCCGCTCTGGGGCCAGCAAGGCCGCAATGGCTCAAACGAAAACTGGTACAACGACCAGTGTCCGGAAGTCAAGGAAAGCGGTAAAACATACAAAGCGGTTACAGGCTGCGTCGCAACAGCTATGGCTGAGATTATACGCTACCATCAGTGGCCTGCCCACGGAACTGGTACCATCGGCGGCTACACCTACAAGAGCGACTATAGCGTGAATGTAAGTATTCCATCCTACAGCATCGACTCCCATACTTATGACTACAGCCTGATGCCGATGGAGTACAAAGGCTCGGAGAATACGGCCCAGAAAAACGCAATCGCCCAGTTGATGCACGACTGCGGCGTGATGGTCGAAGCCATGTATAACTACAATACCGGAACCGGAGCCTATTCAGAGAATATCGCCAACGCCCTCATAACCCATATGTCTTACTCAGGTACGGCTCGGCTTGTTTACAGGCAGTTCTATACAGATGCCGAGTGGACCAGGATGATCGAGAAAGAAATCGACGAAGGAAGACCCATCCTTTATGGCGGCAACGACCCCAAACAAGGCGGACATCAGTTCGTATGCGACGGTTACGACACCAGAGACTATATCCGCATCAACTGGGGATGGGACGGAGACAGCAACGGCTTCTTTACCCTTACCCTGAAGATACCTAGCCAATACACATTCTCCGATGCTCAGGACATGGTCATCGGCGTTGAGCCCGACAGAAACGGCAGTACGACCGCAATGGCAGGGCCGCTGAATTATGATCTTGCAACATCCCAAAGCCAGGGACTTTCCCTCGCCTCCGGTTCAGTATTAGCCAAGAGCTTCACTCTCAAGGCAGACGCTATCGGCAATGCCAACTACTACGTAGATTACTCAGGTTCAGTTAGAGCCGGTCTTATCGACTGGAAGGGCAATCTCAAAGAATTTGTTTGCCCGGAATCCAGTCTGTCAGTCCCGGCATACAGCATCACCAAACTGAGTGACATCAAATGTACTGTCAGTGGAAACGTCACATTCGGAGACCGAGTAGTACTCTTCTACAAGACAGAAGCCGGAGAATGGGAAATGATCAGGGGAAAAGAGACCTATGACAACAGCTCTAAAGTCTATTATCTGAGCGAGTCGGTTCCCGCGGTAGACGCGGCTTTCATTCCCGTTCCGGATAATCCCAATTCAGGAGATACTTTCTTCTTCGAGTTGGTTCCTGGTACTACCCCCGTCAAGACTGTTACCTGGTACTACGATGGTAATAAGCAGAGCGGAATAACAGCTAACCTTACTGCCGGCACACACACCGTGAAAGCCGAAGTTACTTTCAAGGACGGCGCTAAGGAAACTCTTACTGCAAAAATACTGGTTAAATAAGGGAAATCATCTCCCTCGCAACAGCCCTCGAAGCGCCACCGCCTCCGAGGGCTTTCTTTATCTCGGAGTACTCGGCGAGCATTTTGTCGCGATAAGCTGAGTCTTCAATCAGCCTGCGTACTTCTCCGAGAACCTCATCTACGGTGAAGTCTTCCTGGACCAGTTCGCGGAAAGCGAGGCGGTCGATTATCAGATTACCAAGGCTGATGTATTTGATGTGGTCCATTACCCTGAACACTTTACGGGCAAGGAAGGCAGTGAGGCGGGAGGTAGACCAACACACCACCTGAGGTGTCCCGATAAGCGCAGCTTCGAGAGAGGCGGTGCCGGAATTGATAATCGCAGCCCTGGCGCCCTTCAGGACACTGTATGTCTGGCCGAAAACCAACTTCATGTAAGGCCGACCTTCAAGCCAGCGGGAGTAGTCATCGGCGCTGCGGGCTGGAGCTCCTGCCAACACTATCTGATAATCCTTATACTCCGGCATGGAATGCAGCCTGTCGGCCACCTCCGAACATACCGGCATCATACGGCTTATCTCCCCTTTTCTTGACCCCGCGAGAAGCGCGATATAGGGTTTGTCGCTGACATTAGTATACTCCGCAGTATCTATCGCATCCACCAGCGGATTGCCCTTGTAGACAAAAGGAATACCCTTTTCGGTGAAATACGGAATCTCGAAGGGGAATACGATGAAAAGCTTGTCTACGTATTTCTTAAGCTTGCGGTTGCGGCTTTCGCGCGAGGCCCAGGTCTTTGGAGCGATGTAATAAAACACCTTGATTCCCTTTTCATGGGCAAAGCGGGCTATTCTCATATTGAAGCCTGGATAATCTACCAGAATAACCACATCCGGCTTCCATTCCAGGATATCCGCCTTCGTCGCCTTGAGCGCGCCAAGTATGACAGCTGCTTTACGGGCCACGTCAGTAACTCCCATCGCCGCGCCGTCTTTATAATGGCGCACCAGCTCTCCCCCGACTGACTTCATAAGGTCTCCGCCCACAAAGCGAAACGCCGCTTCGTGGTCTTCGGCCTTGAGGCCCTTCATAAGGTTGGAGGCGTGGAGGTCTCCCGACGCTTCTCCCGCAATCAGGTAGTACTTCATTTAAAGAGTTCTGAAAGCCTGCGATATTCGTCCATGTCGGTATTGTCCAGGCTATGAGGCGTAATCGATATGTAACCGTTGTCTTCAGCCCAGTTGTCTGAATTCACGGGATTGTTTGGCAGCGGGACTACATCTCCAGCCATTACGTAATAAGCTTCGCCTTCCCTGCGCTCGGAGGGCTCTACCAGGACGAATTCGTTGACCCACATTTCCCTGCCCTGAGTAGTTGAACGGATTCCGCGTATCTGCTCTGGCGGGAGGTCGGGGAAATTGACGTTATAGACCACAATCTTGTCTTTCGGAAGATTAGCCATCAGCTTTTCGAAGATTGCCGGGAAGAAATGTTCGACTACCGAGAAGTCTGCATCTTCATGGAGATTCGCAAGCGAGACGGCAAAAGCGGGAACACCTCCAAGGGCGCCTTCGCGGGCAGCTCCTATAGTTCCGCTGTACCACATTGCTGTCGAGGCGTTGGAGCCATGATTGATGCCGCTCAGGACGACGTCCGGAAGACCGTCTTTGAAGACTTCGTCGATAGCGAACTTGGCGCAGCTGGCCGGAGTCCCGTCGAGATACATCCACTGGGCTCCGTCTATGATTCCGAGGTCTCTGAATCCGAGAGGCTTAAGGCCGAGGGAGATAGCCATCGACATACCGGAGTGGTGTGTTTTGGGGGCTACTACAGTTACGTCACCGAACTTTTTCATGATATGAACAAGGGTATGAATGCCCTTTGCCTCATATCCGTCGTCGTTTGTTATCAAAATCTTCATCCGCAATCGTATTTTGCACAAAGTTATTGATTTTCGCTATTTTTTCTTATCTTTGGGACGCAATTTTAACAGATATATTACAAACACTTAATATTTATCTTTAAAAACAATGATTAGACTTGGTATTAACGGATTTGGCCGTATCGGTCGTATGGTCTTCCGTGCAGCAGTTGAGAATTTCGGAAAGGACATCGTAGTAGTCGGTATCAACGACCTTCTCGATCCTGATTATCTCGCTTACATGCTTAAGTATGATTCTGTCCACGGACAGTTCCTTCACGACATCAAGGTCGAGGGCAACTATCTTATCGTTGACGGAAACAAGATTCAGGTCTTCTGCGAGAAGGATCCTGCAAACATCACCTGGGGCGCTCTCAATGTCGACGTAGTAGTCGAGTCAACTGGTTTCTTCCTCACCGCCGAGCTTGCAGAAGCACACCTCAAAGCCGGTGCAAAGAAAGTTATTATGTCCGCTCCTTCAAAGGATGCTACCCCTATGTTCGTCTACGGAGTTAATGACAAGACCTATGCTGGTCAGACCATCATCTCCAACGCCTCCTGCACCACCAACTGCCTCGCACCTCTTACCAAGGTCCTCAACGACAACTTCGGTGTAAAGCGCGGCCTTATGACAACCGTCCACGCTGCAACAGCTACCCAGAAGACCGTTGACGGTCCTTCCAAGAAGGATTGGCGCGGCGGCCGCGGTATCCTCGAGAACATCATCCCTTCCAGCACCGGCGCTGCCAAGGCTGTAGGTAAGGTTCTCCCTGAGCTCAACGGCAAACTTACCGGTATGAGCCTCCGCGTTCCTACCAGCGACGTTTCCTTCGTCGACCTTACCGTCGAACTCAACAAGGAAGTTACCTATGATGAGATCTGCGCTGCTATGAAGAAGGCTTCCGAGGGCGAACTCAAGGGAGTTCTCGGATACACAGACGAAGCAGTAGTCAGCACCGACTTCAGGGGCGATGCCCGTACCTCCATCTTCGATGTGAAGGCAGGTATCCAGCTCGATCCTACTTTCGTTAAGGTTTGCGCCTGGTACGACAATGAGTGGGGTTACAGCAACAAGGTATGTGAGATGGCCAAAGTCATCACGAAGTAATTAAGCTTCAAATACTACTAAGAAAGGCGACCGCAAGGCCGCCTTTCTTTATAGTATCAGCTTGACTCGGAAACCTCTTACCGTTGGTTCCTCGACTATCTGTTTAACCTTGGATCTGACATTCTCCAAAGATTCGTCCTTGGGAAGAGGAGATTCCTTAAGGCCCTCCACCATGAAGTCGATAGCAGTCTCGCCGGAAAGCTCGGCATGAGTAAACCTGAGGGTCAGCGGCCTATAGGGCCTCATATAATTGAACAGCATCTCCTTTATTAGAACGTAGGCCGGCTCGATCTTGTCTGCGATATTGTACTTGATGCAGAAATTGCCGAGGCCGGTATGGATCTGGAGATAATCGAAATCGTCGTTCTCGATTTCGTAGACCAGTTTCTGGATGCGGTTCACAAAGGCTTTCGTAGCGCTGCGAACGGGATGTTCGAAAATCTGAACCGGAGTCCCGTCTTCGTAGATGACGCCCTCGTTCATGAAGAAGATGCGGGTGCTCACATCGCGCGCAAAACGCATCTCATGGGTGACGATGAGCATCGTCAGGCCGTCTTTGGCCAGCTGACGGATGACGCTGAGGACCTCGCCCACCATGGTGGGATCCAGGGCCGATGTTGGCTCGTCGAACAGAATTACCTCCGGGTCCATGGCCAGGGCCCGGGCGATCGCGACGCGCTGCTTCTGCCCGCCGGACAGGGAGTCCGGGTAGACACCAGCTTTCTGGGACATGCCCACCTTTTTGAGCAGTTCCATAGCCACCTCCTTAGCCTCGTCTTCGGAGAGCCCACGAAGACGCACGGGCGCAAATGTGACGTTTTCAAGTACGGTCAGATGGCTGAAGAGGTTGAAACTCTGGAAGACCATGCCCATCTTGCGGCGCATCTTATCCAGCGGGTAGCCCTTCGCCATTATGTTCTCACCGTCCACCCATATCTCTCCCCCGGTAGGAGGCTCGAGCATGTTGATGGCCCGCAGGAGGGTGCTTTTACCGGTTCCCGAAGGACCGATGATGCTGATGACCTCTCCCTTGTCTATGTCGCAGTTCACATCCTTCAGGACGGTAATTACGCTGCCGTCCGAATTCACGAAGGATTTGCTTAAATGTTTGATACTGATCATATTACTTCTTTCTGAGGAGGAGGTTAAGCAGCGACCTGATAATCCAGGCCAACACAAAATATGTAACCGTAATGATGAGCAGAGGGATAAACGCATCGAATGTGCGGCTCCTTATAAGATCGCTCGCACGCGTAAGGTCTACTATAGCGATATATCCCACTATTGAAGTACTCTTAAGCAGGGATACACACTCTCCCGCATACATAGGAAGTCCCCTCTTGAGAGCCTGAGGGAACACGATGCCGGTAAAAGTTTTGAAGGGTGTGAAACCCAGGCTGAGACCAGCTTCAGTCTGGCCTTTCGGGACATAAGAGATAGAGTTGTCGAAGATGTTTCCCGAAGACCACGCGAAGAAGAGAGCGAAGGTAAAGATAGCGACTACAGTACCGCTGAGTCCTGAGTGAGCGAAGATTACGTAGAACATAATCAGCAGCACTACAAGGACCGGAGTCCCCTGTATGAAAGCCCCGTACCCCTTGATCAGGGAGCGAACCCATCTGCGGCGGCTGCGCTTCATCACGCACACGCCGGCTCCAAGGACAGTGCCGATAAGGATGGAGAAAAGAGTGATAACCAGCGTCTTAACCAGACCGCCAGTAATAAGTTTCCAGCGCTGTTCGGTTACAAGGCTCATCTTGAGTCTGTCCCAAACGGTCATTCTCACCGCCGCTGCAGCATCTTTTGTGAAGAAGCCCGGATGGCAGAGATAATAATTGTCTGAAAAGTCTATGGATTTTTTGCGCTCTTCAGTAGCAAACAGACACGCGGCCATAATATCGACCATTCCCGCCTGCAGGGAAATATTGGCAGAGCCTACATCCTGGTAGATGAATTCTACCGGACGCCCTATCGAAGCTGCAAATCGCCTTACAATTTCGGGATCCATTCCATCCCATCTTCCTCCATCTCCCACAAAGGATACCGGAGCGTTGTTGATACATAGCGCACAACGGACTGGATTGGATTTGTCGAGGTTCTTGGGCTCTTCGAAAGGAACGGCCGGACCGCCCTTAATCCAGTGGGCGATGACCGCATCAAGAGTCCCGTCTTCCTTGGATGAGGCTATGAACTTGTTCAACTCGGCCCTGAATGCATCGTTGCCCTTACGTATGCCGAATGCGACATCAAATGTCTCGGTTCCACGCAGCGCAAGCTTCATTCCCAGTTCCTTCAGCCTCTCTTCAGTAAGGGCGACCTCGTCGCTGACAAACACATCTGCAAGTCCCTGGCGCACGGCCTGGGCAGCATCTGCTTCCGAACTGGTGGCGAAAACCTTTACGTCCGGGCGCAGGGAATATTTCCGCTCATAGTAGTTTCCCGCTGTACAGCTGACGGTAAGGCCGCTCAGATCGTCTTCGGACTTGAGTTCAATAATCGTTGAGTCCTTCTGCCTGCAGGAACTCAAGCCCAAAACGGCAACGGCCAATAATAATAACAGTCGTCTAGTATTCATTAATTTCTGTTTCCAAATATTGCTGTTCCTATACGAACCATAGTTGCGCCATGGCGGACCGCAATCTGCCAGTCGTCTGACATCCCGATAGAGAGTTGGTTGAAGTCTGTAAGCTCGGGGAAAAGATCTACGAGATAAGCCATCAGGCCGTCTACCCTCTCGAAATCGGCGTCTATGACGCTTTCGTCGTCGGTGTGGGAGGCCATTGCCATCAGACCGCAGAAGCGGATGTTGGGATACTTCTCCGAATCGAAAAGCAGGTCTATGACCTCTTCTTCATGGAAGCCCTGCTTCGTTTCCTCGGCCCCTATATGGACTTCGAGCAGTACGTTAACTTTCTTACCGGCAGCCGAAGCCCATTTCTGAATCTCCTTCAATAGGTGTACAGAGTCAACCGACTGAACAAGAGAAACATACGGAAGTACCAGCTTTAGTTTATTAGTCTGTAGGTGACCTATGAAATGCCACTCCAGTTCCGGATACTTAGCAGTATCCAGTGCGGAGACCTTTTCTGCCAGTTCCTGAGGTCGGCTCTCGCCGAAAATGCGTTGTCCGGCCCCGTAAGCTTCCAGGATATTCTCCAGCGGATGGAACTTCGATACCGCCACCAACTCGACCCCCTGAGGGATCTGAGCCTTAAGCACCTTTAGGTTCTCACTTATCATCGTGCAAGTTTCCTGCAAAGTTCATATGTATCTGCCGGGCGGGCCGCAGGAAGGGGCTCAACCGAATTTCCGAATCCGAGTTCGAACTCGCGAACTTCCGCGTCAAAAGCCTGCTGATCGACTTCCCTGCCGTCTTTCACGGCCTCGAAGACCCTTTCCACGAACATCTCCCAGCGCACACGGTAGTAGCCTCCGAAAAGTCCGCTCCATTGGCGTGCGGCATAGTCCGTAAGCTGGCCGGCTCCTCCCCACGAAGCGAGAAGAGTCCTTCCGCAACGCTCGTAATAATCTTTCTCTGCCTCGGTCTTGCCCATCTCGCGGGCAGCGTCGATCCAGGCCTGCAGCCTGAAGCGCTCGTCAGAATCGAGCAGGGCCTCCAGATCGTCCATCAGTTCTTTGGCCTTATCCCAAATCGTCTCCATCGCCTTCAGGTCCTTACGCTTGTAAGCCTGACGGAACGAGTCCAGCAGCGTCTCGAAACGGTTCTCAAGCACCTTCGAGCCTATCGCGACAAGATCGAACTTGATCGCTTCTCCCTCGCAGCCGCTCCCCGCCAGAAGCGAGAAAGCGCGCTCGAGTACCTCTGGATCGCAGGGAGAGAACTTCCATGTCGGGAAGTTATGGGCAGGGTCGAGCGACGGGCGGTTACAGAGACGCGAGCCGGCGCTGGAGACGGCCGGCGTGACGTAGGCTTCGTGGCACAGGATATTCCACGCCTCCCTCACAGCGGGAGCAGT
>CAJOJC010000020.1 GCA_905234775.1 uncultured Bacteroidales bacterium
GCGAAGATGTAACTAAGATGCCGCCGAACGAGCGTCCCGTCAACACGGTGTTCCAGAAATACGCCTTGTTCCCGCACCTGAATGTGTTTGAGAACGTGGCTTTCGGTCTCAAACTCAAGAAAGTGCCGGAGACGGAGATAGCGCGTCGGGTACGCAAGGCGCTCAAGATGGTGGCTATGTCGGACTACGAATACAGACACGTCGATTCCCTTTCCGGCGGTCAGCAACAGCGTGTGGCTATTGCACGGGCTATCATTAACGAACCCGAAGTGCTGCTGCTGGATGAGCCCTTGGCGGCATTGGACAGAAAAATGCGTGCCGACATGCAGATTGAGCTTAGAGAGATGCACCAAAAACTCGGTATCACCTTTATCTACGTCACCCACGACCAGGAAGAGGCACTCACCTTGAGTGATCGCGTGGTGGTGATGCGTGAAGGTAAGATCCAGCAGATCGGTACCCCGACGGATATCTACAACGAACCCCAGAACTGCTTTGTGGCCGATTTCATCGGAGAAAGTAATATCCTCAGCGGCGTGATGGTGCGTGATAGACTCGTACGCTTCTGCGGCCAGGAGTTCGACTGTATCGACGAAGGCTTCGGCGAAGATACCGCTGTCGATGTAGTGATTAGACCGGAGGACATTTATATCTGGAAAGGCGAAAGCGGAAAGTCGAGAGTGGTGACTAATCCCGACGATGATCCCGAAGACCGGGTGCCGAAAGGCAAATTCACCAAGTTCTTCGGCGAGGTGGAGAGTTGTATCTTCAAGGGCGTGCACTACGAGATGATGGTCATGACGGACAACGGCTACGAGTTCATCGTACAGGACTATCACGAGTTCCTGCCCGGCACGAAAGTGGGCATGCTCGTTAAGCCTGAAGATATCCAGATCATGCACAAGGAGCACTATAAATACAACTACGCGGAAGGCGAAATACTCAAGAACGGTAAGGTAGGCTTCTGGGATGGCGAGTGGGAAGTGAGCGAAGAGCAGTTGGCGCCGTTTGAGCCCGGCGATAAAGTGCAGGTGCGTGTGCCCTTCCGAGCTGTCGATCTGCGGGACCACGAAGAGGAAGGTGAGTTGTCCGGAGAGGTGCATTTCATCCTCTATAAGGGTAACCACTACCACCTCACTATCCGCACGGACGAAGGGTATGACCTCTATGTCAACACCAACGATGTGTGGGACGACGGAGACCGCGTAGGTATAGTTATTCCAAAAGAACAAATTCTTTTGGATAAAGTTGATAGTTGATAGTTGATAGTTGAAAGGTTAATGAAGATATTTCAAAATAGGAGAACGTGGGCGTGGCCGTACATCGCATTTATGCTGATGTTGGTGGTGTTGCCGTTAGTGATGGTGTTGCTCTATGCCTTTGACATCATCAACGGCGATTTCACCTTCAAGAATTTCCTGCTGTTCTTTTCGCAGTCCGAGGCGGTGAATACCTTTATTTACTCCATCGGCGTGGCGTTCATTACGACCATTATCTGTTTGCTGTTGGCATACCCCGCCGCGTATTTCATGGCGATGAGTTCGTTCCGCACACCGGCCGTAATGGCAATATTGTTTATCCTGCCGATGTGGATCAATTTCCTGCTGCGCACGATTGCGACAGTGGAGCTGTTCGGTTTGGTGGGTATTCCCTTGGGCGAAGGCGCCTTGCTATTCGGTATGGTGTATGATTTTCTGCCGTTTATGATTTATCCGATCTACAACACGTTGCAGAAGATGGACGTGAGCCTCATCGAGGCCGCCAAGGACTTAGGCGCCAACAAGAGTCAGGTATTCTTCAAGGTGGTGGTTCCGCTGTCCCTGCCGGGCGTGTATAGCGGTATCGTGATGGTGTTTATGCCCACCGTCAGTACCTTTGCCATAGCGGAATTGTTGACGCACAATAAGATTAAACTCTTCGGTAGTTTGATTCAGGAGAGTATCAACTCCGGCGTG
Source organism: uncultured Bacteroidales bacterium (assembly GCA_905234775.1). The sequence continues at coordinate 1,956 of CAJOJC010000020.1, forward strand.
ATGTTGGGTTACGGTGCCGCGCTGAGTTTAATTATGTTGGTAATCATAGGTTTAACCAGTTTCATAGGAGGAGACGACAATGCAGAAGACATCAATCGATAAGCGCAGTTTCTGGTCGTTGGTATTCTCCCACGCCTATTTATGGTTATTGCTGGTCGTTTTGTACGCCCCGATAGCCGTGATTATCATCTGTTCCTTTACGGAGAGTAAGGTCTTGGGTAACTGGACCGGATTTTCGGTAGGCTTATACACGAATCTCTTCTCCGGACAGGCGGGACACAGTCTCAATATGGCGATTATCAATACCGCTATTATAGCCGTCTCGTCCGCCTTTCTGGCGACTATCTTGGGTACTATTGCGGCCATCGGTATCTATAACATGCGTGCCCGCCATCGCAAGATGGTGCTGTTCCTAAACCAGATCCCGATGATTAACCCCGATATCATCACGGGTATATCACTCTTCCTGCTGTTTGTAGCCTTAGGCATCACCCGCGGAATAGGTACTGTCATAGCGGCACACGTAGCCTTCTGTACGCCCTATGTTGTGTTGTCGGTTATGCCGCGCTTGACGAAGATGAATCCCAATATCTACGAGGCAGCCTTGGACCTGGGTGCTACGCCAGGACAGGCCTTGTGGAAAGTGATGGTGCCGGAATTATGGCCGGGTATGGTGAGCGGCTTTATCCTTTCGCTGACGCTCTCTATCGATGACTTCGGCGTGACTTTGTTCACCAAAGGTAGCGGCGGACTGGAGACCTTATCGACCTTCATCTACGCCGACGCACGCAAGGGTGGTCTGACACCGGAGTTGCGGCCGTTGTTTACCATTATCTTTGCTACTATTTTGATACTGTTAATTATCATGAATATACGAACCAATAAACAACAAAAGAAGAAATGAAGAAACTCTCTCTCTTGGCAGTAGGCCTCATGATGGCAGCTGCTACCTGCTTCGGAGCAGATCGTGCAAACACCCTTAAGATTTACAACTGGGCAGATTACATCGATTTTCAAGTGCTCGAAGAGTTCAAACAGTGGTACACCGAACAAACCGGTCAACCGATTGAGATCATCTATCAGACCTTTGACATCAATGAGACGATGTTGACGGAGATCGAAGTAGGTCACGAGGACTATGATGTTATTTGTCCCTCGGAGTACATTATCGAACGTATGTTGCGCAAAGGTCTCTTGCAACCGATTCGCAAGGATGCTATAGATGAGCATATCCGTTATTTCCATAACGTAGCGCCGTTTGCAGAGGATAAGTTCCAACAGATGGCTCCCGCTGATTCCGTACTGGTAAGCGACTACACGGTCGGTTATATGTGGGGAACAACAGGTTGGTTGTATAACCCCGCTTTGGTTTCTGCCGACAAGGTACAGTCCTGGGGCGCGTTGGTTAATGAGGAGTTCAAGAACCATATCTTCGTCAAGGACGCTTTCCGCGATGTCTATTCCGTATTGGTGCTGTACGCCTATCGTGAGGAGATCGCCAAGGGTGAAGTGACCCGCGACGAGTTGGTACGCGACATCACGCCCGAACGCATGGAGCGCGTAGAGGAGATCCTCATGGCAGCCAAGGATAATATCGCCGGCTGGGAAGTGGACTTCGGTAAGGAAGAGATGACGAAAGGTAAGATGTGGCTGAACCTGAGTTGGTCCGGTGATGCTCAATGGGCTATCGACGAGGCTGCCGAGAACGGCGTTGAACTCGAGTATGTCGTTCCTCAAGAAGGTTCGAACGTATGGTTTGACGGCTGGTGCATTCCTATTTACGCCAAGAACCCCATTGCCGCTTCGTACTTCATCGACTATATGTGCCGTCCCGACAACGCTATCCGCAACATGGAAGAGATCGGTTATGTATCCGTTATTGCTTCTCCGGAGATTCTGGAATGGGCGAACGATGAGGAAATCGATGAGACTTCGGATTTGTCGTATTTCTTCGGAGAGAAAGCTACGGCCGTTCACGCTAACCACGTGATGTATCCCGACCTGAGCGTGATCGAGCGCTGCGCTTTGATGCACGACTGCGCCGACCAAACGGAGGACATGCTCAAGATGTGGACCCGCGTAAAGGGAGATAACTTAGGTTCGTCGATGATCATCATCGTCGTAGTAACCATCTTGGCTATTATGTTCGGTGTGATTCTTCAGACACTCAACAGACGCAAACAACGCGCTATGCAGCGCAAACCTAATCGCAGATAAAATAAGGATGAAACGAATAGGAAGTATTCTTCTCATGGCTTGGCTTGGGCTAACCGCATATGCCCAGGTCAGCCAAATGGAGCAACAGTTTATGCTGCTTCAGGAACGTTTTGATGTGCGGGATAAGACCTTGCCCAAGGATCTTAAGCAGTATCTGGTACTCTACCCCTATACGACCTACGCCGATGAGGTGCATTTTATGCAGGGCGTAATGCAGGTGGAGAAAGGCATGTATAAGCAGTCGCTCAAGGAACTGGAGTTGGTGGATTTTAAGTCGCTCAGTCGTCCTCACCAACCGCAATACCAGTTCTATCGCGGTTATGCCAACCTGATGATGCAGCGTTACGACCGGGCTTCGGTCTATTTCAATATTCTTCGTAAGAACAGCAACCCCTACCAGCAGAAGGGCGCGTACTACTATGCCTACTGCCAGTATAAATTGGGTAACTACGAGAATGCTCAACCCGCCTTGGAGGCGTTGGAGAATAATGCTACCTACCGTAAGACCATCCCTTACTTCCTCGTTCAGCTATACTATTCGCAGCGCAGGGACGATGAGGTAATTGAACGCTCACAGCAGTTATTGAAAGATCAACCCGATAATCCCAATAACCCCGAGTTGCACCGTATCTTGGGAGAGATATACTTCCAGCGGGAAGACTACCGCGCCGCTGTGTCGCACCTCAAGACCTACGAAACGGGTATCGCCAAGCAGGAAGATACCAAACCCGTTCGCAACGACCTCTATCTCTTGGGCGTGTCGTTCTACCATTTGAAGGACTATACGCAGGCTATTCAGTACCTCAAGAAAGTGGAGGTGGCGAAGGACAGTTTGAGCGAGAGCGTCTATCTGTGCTTAGGTAATGCCTATAAGGAGATAGGTGATATCGAGCAGGCGAAACTCAATTACCACGCTGCTTCGCAGGCAGGCATCAGTGCTTCTGTACGCGAAGAGGCGATGTATAACTACGCGCTCATGACCTACCACTCCTCCTCGGCTTTGGGCGAGAGTGTAAATGCCTTTATGGACTTCTTGAAACTCTATCCCAACAGCAAGTACGAGAACCAGATACTGACTCTGATGAGTGACGCATTACGGCGCTCGAAGAATTTCGAGGCAGCACTGTCAGCGCTGGACTCTATTTCCAATCCCGATGCCAAACTCTTGGAGACCAAACAGTATCTAAGGTATCAGTTAGGTGCCGACGCGTATGTGCAGGGCAAGATGGAGAAAGCGCATCAGTGGTTCACGGCTGTGTTGGATAATGCCGGCAACGGACGAGAGGATTATGTCGTGGAGGCTTCCTACTGGAGAGCCGAAACGGATTATCGCTTGGGCAGGTACGAAGATTGCCAGAAGGACCTCAATCGCTACTACCAACAGGACGCAGCGGGAAAGTCGCCCAACAGAGCGGCAGCCAAGTACCTGAACGGATATAACTGTTTTGCCCAAAAGCAATACAGCGAGGCAAAAAGATACTTCGAAGATTATCTGAAGGATATCTTCTCTACCGACCCGACCTATGCAGACGCTTTGAATCGCTTAGGTGACTGCGAGTTCAATGCCCGCCACTTCAACGAAGCGATAGCCTACTATAGCCGCGCCGTCGATTGCAGGACGGAGGCCAGCGATTATGCCTGCTTCCAGAAAGGTTATGCCCAAGGTCTGCAACGGAAATACGACAGTAAGATAGCCACGATGACGGACCTCGTTACCCGCTATCCGAAGTCCGATTATGCCGACGATGCCTTGTACGAAATCGCCCGCGCCAACTTACAACAAGACAAGGAGCGGGCAGCGCTGCAGGCGTATGAGCAGTTACTGACTAAATACCCGCGCTCCAACTACGCCCGCAAAGCTTGCTTGGAGAGAGCGATGCTGTTCCGCAACCTCAACGAAACGCAACAGGCTATTGCCGCCTATAAGCAGACTATCGAGCGTTATCCTGCTACCGAAGAGGCTTATACGGCCTTGGCAGGATTGGAGGCGTTGTGCGTAGAGACCAACCGTGTGAACGAATATGTCGCTTACTCCAAGAACTTAGGCAAGTTCCATATGACCACTTCCTTCAAGGAGGACTCGCTCAAATATACGGCTCACTATATGGCCGCAGTCAATTACTACACCGCCAAACAATACGACAAAGCGCTGCACGAGTTTGATGCCCTGACCAAGATTACGGGTAATCCCTACCAATTGGAGGCCTATACCCGAGCTGCGGAATTGGCGTACGACAAGAAAGATTATACCGCAGCCTTAGGCTACTTCACAGCCTTGGTCCCGCTGTGCGAGAAGCGAGAGCAACTGAACATTGCGCGCTTGGGTATCTTGCGTTGCAACGAGAACCTGCACCGTACGCAAGCCACTATCGATATCGCGACACAGATTCTGACCGATGAACCCGTTACGGAAGCGATGCGGTCGGAGGCCTTATATAATCGCGCACACGCGTATATAGAAAAAGGAGAGTGGGGTCTGGCAGTCGTCGATCTGACACCGCTGAGCAAAGAGGTACGCACCGCCCAAGGAGCTGAGGCTAAGTACCTGTTATCGATGGCATACTACCAGTTGGGCGCTTTGCAAAATGCCGAGGACGAGATCATGTCCTTTGCGCAGATGAATACCCAACAGCAATACTGGTTAGCGAAGGCGCTCATCCTCTTGGCGGATATCAATCTCGACAAGGGCGACACTTTCCAGGCGCGGCAGTACTTGCTGACACTGGTCAATAACTACCGCCGCTCGGACGATATCTTATCGACAGTACAAACGAAATTGCAGGTCCTGGATGCCATAGAGGCGGATAAACAACCTGTAGAAACAGAAGAAGAGGAGGAGGTATTATGAGAAGAGTTTGGAGTATTATAGGGGCTTTGTTGCTTGTTCCGTATAGTGTGTCTCTCTATGCCGGAGACACGGTCTTGCACCGCTCGGTAACGGTAGAGCGAGAGTTTCAACCCATTATTCAAGCCGCAGGTAAAATCAATAAAGAACCGGTTGTCTTGGAGACGACTTTCGAACCGGCTGAGGTGCAGTATTCGGATTTTACGACCGTCTTGGCGCCGTCCTTCAATACCACGTCCCTGCTTTCGCAACCGATGCGTTTCACCACGCCGGAAGTGAAGAACGGCTATATCAGCGGTGCGCTCGGCCATCCGTTGACGCGGTTTGATTTCCTCTATCACATCGACGACGGCAAGAAATCCATCCTGGATATCTTTGCCCACCATAATGCCCAGTGGGGCAAGCGTGCCTTGTCGGTGTCGAACTTAGGATTTGACTTCCATCATCCTTTCTCCCGCTGTGATCTGTATTTCGGTCTTCAAGGCGGCAACCTCTTCTATAAACTGCCCGGCAAGAACGACGGGAAGATGAATAACTGGGATTTTGAGATGAAATTCGGTGTCCGCGCCAACAAGAAGCAGGAGTTTCAGTATGATTTCTCGATAGGATATTACTTGGGTCATTTGCCGGAGATCTTGAGCGAACATCAGTTGCGCACCAAACTCAACATGGAGTGGACCGGTAGCGACCATCATGCGGGAGCCAATATCTATGTGCAGAATAACTTCACGACACCGGACACAGCGGCCTGGAATTTCTTCCAGCGAACCTATATCCTCTCCAGCGGTCGGGAGGAACAGACGCATAACTTCACTCACGCTATACGTGTAGAGCCGTTCTACGCCTATTACGGCAGACGCTTTAACCTCCATTTGGGTGTCAATATCGACCTCAACTTCGGCAGAGGTAAGTTACTTTCCGGTAGCGAGAATATAGCTTTTGCACCCTCACCGAATATCCGCTTTGAGGCGCAGTTGGCCAAATCCTGGTTGACCTTATACGGCGATATAAAAGGCCATTTTGGTTTGGCTTCGGAACAGGAGTGGCTCAATGAGAACCTCTATGCCGCTGCGCTAATCGGTGTCGGCGACGAACATGTCAGTCCCTATACTCCGGTGGACGGATTGATCGGATTCCATATCAAACCGCAGAAATGGCTGCTCATGGAGTTGCACGCGGGTTATGCCCTTATGCTCAATGAGTGTGCGACCTATGCCTCAGCACCGAGAGCCGAAGAGAACGATAAGTTAGTCGGCTGGTATGACCATATCGAAACCGACTACCAACGTGTCAAGGTCGGTGCAGCCCTCTCCTTCCACTACCAGGATATTATCTCTATCCATCTCTGGGGAGATTACTACAGCTGGAAGCGAATGGCGATCCTGAACGAAAAGTCTCCCGTCGGCTGTACCTTGGATAAGGACGCTACCCTGACCGATGAACGCGTCTATGACCGTCCTGAGTGGGAAATAGGTTTGCGTATAGACGGACGCATCGACGAACACTGGTCCGTCTATTCGGATAACCACTTTGCCGGTTCTCGCTGGGCACGAGCCTACGACGGCGACCATAGACTCAAACCGCTGGTAGATATCAACTTGGGCGCACAATACGACTGGAAAGAGAAGAACCTCACTTTCTTTGCGCAACTCAATAATATTATTCACCGCCATAATGACCTCTACTACGCCTATGACTCTATGGGTATCAGCGGCTTAGTGGGTATTACCTGGCGTTTTTAAGAATAGCAACTTATAACCCTTACAGTTATGCAATTAGTATTACAGATCATCACACTTATCGGTTCCGTCGCGATGTTGATGTACGGACTGAAAGTGATGAGTGAAGGTTTGCAGAAAATGGCCGGTAGCACCCTCAGTAATGTGCTGGGTACGATGACCACCAACCGTTTTACAGGTGTCTTAACCGGTGCGTTCATTACTTCTGCCGTGCAATCATCTACCGCAACAACGGTCATGACGGTAAGCTTTGTGTCAGCGGGTATTTTGAGCCTAGCGCAAGCGATATCGGTGATTATGGGTGCCAATATCGGAACGACGTTCACAGCCTGGATTATGGTGTTGGGCGGCGGTTCGTTTGACTTACGACTGGTTGTTTATACATCCATTGTGCTGGCAGTGGCGCTTATCTACACGAAGAAAAACGCCAACCTGGGTGACTTCCTGATGGGTTTGAGTTTGCTATTATTGGGCTTGACGACTTTGAAGATCAACGCCACGGAGATGCACTTGGACCAAATGGAACCGGTCAAAAACTTCTTCCTCGCTACCTCCAGTTGGGGTTACGGCAGTTATTTCCTCTACCTGTTCGTAGGTGGAGTACTGACCTTTGCCGTACAATCCTCTGCCGCTATTATGGCGATCACGATGACGCTTTGCTCGACCCACGTTTTGCCGATTGATTTGGGTATCTCGCTGGTGTTGGGTGAGAATATCGGTACGACGATAACCTCAAATATCGTTGCTTTGTCGGCTTCGGTGCAAGCTAGACGTGCCGCCATGGCGCACTTGGTATTCAACCTCTTCGGCGTGATTTGGGTATTGTGCGTGTTCCGCTGGTTTGTCGGCTGGGTTTGTCATCTGTGGGGCGTAGAGTTTACTCCGGGAATTCCCTCTCAAGTGTCCCCGGATAAGTTGAACGCTATTTTGGCTACCTTCCACACTCGGTTTTGTGCCCCTGTTGGAGAAATTCGTGATGTGGCTATTACCCTCCAAACCGGAACAGAAAGATACGGACAGTCAGTTGCGCTTCATCTCCGGTGGTCTTATGTCCACCTCTGAGTTGTCCATCTTACAGGCCTGGAAAGAGATTCATGTCTTTGCTGTTCGTACCCAAAGGATGTTGGGCATGATCCATGACTTATACCAAGAGAACGACGAGACGCAGTTCACCAAGATTTTCTCCCGCGTCGAGAAGTACGAAGGCATCTGTGACCGCATGGAGTACGAGATTGCACAGTACCTCAATGAGGTGGCAGACGGTCGTCTGTCTGATCAGTCCAAGCACGAAGTACATAAGATGTTGCGTATTGTGAGCGAGTTGGAGTCCGTCGGCGATGCCAACTACAACATGTCTCGCTATATCCGCCATAAGCACGAGCATAATGTCAAATATACCGACTACCAGAATAAAAATGTCGAGATGATGCTCTACCTGCTTAGCGGCGCGGAGGCCAAGATGGTAGAGGCACTAGAGCGGGTGAATATCTCGGAGGAAGAGTTCCTGGAGATGACCAATATGGAGAACGAAATCAATAACTTCCGCGATGAGTTGAAGATACAAAATATGCAGCATATCACGGAGCATGAATACGACTACTCCGTCGGTGTCAACTATATGGATATCATTCTCGAGTTGGAGAAGATGGGTGACTATATCATTAATGTAGAAGAAGCTCTCTATGAGCATAAACACGATAAATAAATATGAGTAAGCAAAAACGTTTTTTATTGGACGAGAAAGACCTGCCTAAGCAGTGGTATAATATTCAGGCGGAGATGGTCAATAAGCCTATGCCGCTCTTGGACCCCCAAACCCGCCAACCGCTGACAGCGGAAGACTTGGCGCATATTTTTGCATCCGAGTGTGCCCGTCAGGAATTGGACCAGGAGCACGCCTGGATTGATATCCCCGAAGAGGTGCAGGAGCGCTACCGCTACTATCGCTCGACACCTTTGGTGCGTGCCTACGCTTTGGAAGAGGCCTTGGGAACGCCGGCTCATATATACTTTAAGAACGAAAGTGTCAACCCATTAGGTTCCCATAAAGTCAATTCCGCTATCCCGCAGTGCTACTACTGCAAGCAGGAAGGTGTGACTAACGTAACGACCGAGACCGGTGCCGGTCAGTGGGGCGCAGCGCTCAGTTATGCCGCTAAGACCTTCGGTTTGGAGTGCGCTGTCTATCAGGTGAAGATATCGATGCAGCAAAAACCCTACCGCAGTTCGATTATGCGTACCTTCGGCGCTACGGTTACGGGTTCGCCCTCTATGTCCACCCGAGCGGGAAAGGATATCATTACCGCCGATCCTAACCACCCCGGCTCCTTAGGAACAGCTATCTCCGAGGCCATTGAGTTAGCCACTACAACCCCGAACTGCAAATATACCTTAGGTTCAGTTATGAGCCATGTGTCTCTCCATCAGACGATTATCGGCCTGGAGACCCAGGCGGCGCTTAAGAAATACGGCGTGAAGCCCGATATCATAATCGGCTGCGCCGGCGGCGGTTCGAACCTCGGCGGCCTCGCAAGCCCGTTCATCGGCGAAATGCTGCGCGGCGAGGCGGATTATAAAATTATTGCCGTGGAGCCGGCCTCATGTCCGAGCTTCACCCGTGGAGTCTATGCCTACGATTTCTGCGACACCGGCCATATCTGCCCGCTCGCTAAGATGTATACTCTCGGCAGTACCTTTATCCCTTCGGCCAACCACGCCGGCGGCCTCCGTTACCACGGCATGAGCTCAATCCTCTCGCAGCTCTATGCCGATGGCCTCTTCGAGGCGCGTGCGGTGGAGCAGACCTCCGTCTTCGAGGCGGCCAGGCTCTTTGCCCGCGTGGAGGGAACCCTTCCCGCTCCGGAGAGCTCACACGCCATCCGTGCGGCTATCGACGAAGCCCTTAAGTGTAAGGAGACGGGCGAGGAGAAGACCATCGTCTTCGGCCTCACCGGAACCGGCTACTATGACTTGAAGGCTTACGAGCAGTTCAACAACGGCACCATGAGCGACTATATTCCTACAGACGAGGAGATAGCCGCCAATTTGGTGGGGTTGCCTAAGGTAGAGTAAGTTACTTTTCCCAGGAGAAGGTGTGGGATTCGACTCTTTTCAGACCCTCGACGGTCTCTTCGTCCCACATACCGTAATACCTGATTTCCTGAACTATACATCCGTTTACGTCGTATTCATAGTCGTAGACGGATGTATTTTCGTCCTGGCGTCCTCCTGAATAGGACCATCTGCTTGATTCCAGGACATTGACAGAGGCGTTGCCGAGTAGTCTAGCTTCGAACATCCATCTTTCCAGACCGCTTTCTTCTGCCCAGAGGCTCTGGACTCCTCCCACGTTTTTCTTGGGGAGGTAGGTTGCTTCGTTTATATTCCAGAAATCGCTGTTGAGATCATACTTGGTCCAGGAGTCGATATTGTTTAAAGATACTTTCTGGGTAGTTTTCTGGACTCCGTCGAGCGAGACCTTGCTTAGATAGCCGGCTTTCGTATAGTCTATAGTCCAGTTGTGGCCGGATTTCTCGACCTTAGTTGCGAAGCCGTCTTTGTTGGTTGTGAGTTTATACTCTACTGCGCCGTCAATTTCTATATAGAGAGTTTTACCGTCGCGCCTGAGGGTTCTGGTGACTCCTTTGGTGGAGATGGAGGCCAGGTCTCCGTTCTCATCGTAGGAGAAGGAGATGTTGTCGAAAGACTTGATTCTGTACTCCGGCTTTGCGGCGGGAGTAGTGTCTATGTCGTCAGGCTGGCAGGCTAATGCGAGAGCGGCGAGTGTGACAGTTGCGAGTATATATGCTGAATGTTTCATATTCGAATTGTTTAGAATTTGATACATCTACCACAATTCTGCTAGTTCCAGAATGAGTTTTTCGGTTTTCTCCCAGCCGAGGCATGGGTCGGTAATTGACTTTCCGTATATCGTTTCTCCCGGGTTTTGACAGCCGTCTTCTATGTAGGATTCCACCATGAATCCTTTGAGAAGGCGTTTGATCTCAGGGTTTTGAGCGGCGCTTTTAATTACGTCTTTTGCTATTTCCGGCTGCTTTGAGTATTCCTTTCCGGAATTGGCGTGGTTGGTGTCAACTATAAGTGCTGGATTAGACAGGCCGCTTTCGGCATAAAGGTCAGCCAGTTTTGCAAGTACGTCGTATTTGTAGTTTGGCTGCATGTTGCCCTCGGGGTCTTTGTAGCCCCTCAGAACTGCATGGGCGAGGACATTGCCCTTGCTCTCTACCTCCCAGTTCCTATATATAAAGGTATGGGGGCTCTGAGCAGCGCCGATAGCGTGGAGCATCACGCTCAGATCCCCGCTTGTGGGGTTCTTCATCCCAACGGGGATGTCGAGCCCGCTCGCGGTTAGCCTGTGCTGCTGATTCTCCACCGAGCGCGCTCCTACCGTTACATATGAGAGGAGGTCCGATACGAAGCGGTGTTCGTCGGGGTAGAGCATTTCATCGGCGCAGGAAAATCCTGTCTCGTTAAGGACGCGCATGTGGAGCCGGCGGAGCGCTATAAGGCCCTGCAGCACGTCCGACCCGGCCAGCGGGTCGGGCTGGTGGAGCATGCCCTTGTAGCCGGTGCCGGCTGTCCTGGGCTTATTGGTATAGATGCGAGGAACAATGACGATACGGTCTTTGACGCGTTCACGGACACTGCTCAGACGGGTGATATAATCTATCACCGCGTCTTCCCGGTCCGCCGAACACGGGCCGACCACCAGGAGCATCTTATCGCTTACTCCTGTAATCACATCCCGTATCTGGGCGTCGTTTTCGCGCTTGGCCTGAGCACCCTGCTCGGAAACCGGAAACATTTCCTTGATTTCCTTAGGAATAGGCAGCCTGCGCTTGAAGATCATATTCTTCATTTCTTCGAAATCTCAAGTACTCCTTCCTGGAATTCCTTATACTTCTCGCGGATTTCGGGACTTACGAGCTTCAAATTCTTCTCGATTATCTCCTTTTCGCGCTCCGGGTCCACTGCTGGCAGGCCTGCGGCGGCTTTCACCTTCGCGGCTTCCTTACTCAGCCGCACCCGTTTCTCAAACAGCTGCGCCATCTGAGCATCTACTTCGTCGATCTCGGCCCGTATGTCTTCCATTTTTCTCATAATCGTACAAATTTAACTAAAAACTTGATACTACTCCCTACGTCGCGGTAGGGAGTAGTACGAACTTTTTGTTTTTGAGGGCAATGTTGAGTAACTTAGCACTATGAAAAAAGCAACATTTTTCTTTCTCGCGGCGATTTGCATTGCAGGCTGCAGTCTGCTGGACAATCAATCTACCCCGAAGGGCTATGTTAAACACTGCGTGCGAATCCTGGACAATAATGCGCTTTACGCAGATACTCCCGAGTGGAAAGATACTATGAATGCTATTCTGAGTGAAGATCTTCAGGATATGGAAGCCGCACATAATGCTGTCGCAAGGGCTGCGCGTGTTGCCGGCGGAAAGCATTCCCAGCTTTTAGCTCCGGTAAAAGATACCGCGTCCTATAATGAGACTGTTCCTGAAGTGCAAATGATAGGGGAGAGTATCGCGTATGTTTATCTCCCTGCGCATTCTGGAGTTAAAGTCTCGGATTCGCTCTATACCTATACTATTCTGAACTTCCTTAAAGCGCACACAGACGCGCAAGGCGTCGTAATTGATCTGCGTGACAACACCGGCGGAAATATGTATCCGATGATTGCGGCGCTGAGCCCTGTTATTCCGGATGGCGACGTGATACGTTTCAAAAACAAAAAACGCACAACGCCTATTCCTCTTGAATATATCACGAACAGCCAGGGCGTCGGCGCTTCTGAAAAGTTCCCCGCGGAGACTCCCATCGCCGTCATTACTAACGATTGGACTGCAAGTTCGGGAGAGGCTACATTGCTGTGTTTCAGGGGTTTACCTAATGTAAAAACCTTCGGCACTCCTACCGCAGGCTATGCCAGCGCCAATGTAACTTACCCTCTGGCAGACGGCTATACCCTCCTTGTCACGACATCCTGCGACATGGCCCGCACTGGCGAGGTCTTCTGCGACGATCCCATCGCTCCCGAAGTAGAAACAAATACCCCGCTCAAAGAGGCGGTTAACTGGTTACTGAATTAATTAAATATGGTTACAGCAATTATTATCATCGCAGTCGTGGTGCTGGTAGCACTATGGCTCGTAGGCGCCCAGCGCAAGCTCGTCAGCGCAGAAGAGTTCTGCATGAATGCCCTCAGCCAGATCGGCGTGCAGCAGAATAGCCGTTGGGATGCCCTTACCGCTCTCGCCGAACTTACGAAGGGCTACAGCGAACACGAATACAAGACCCTCATGGACGTAATCGCCCAGCGTTCGCCGATCGGCCGTAATTCAACCGCGGCAGACGTGGCGGCGCAGGAAGGCAGGATAGGCGAGGCCCTCAAGCTCATCAACGTGGTGGCAGAGCAGTATCCGGCCCTCAAGGCCAATGAGACCTATATCAAGACCATGGACGAGGTGGGTAAGTACGAGAACCAGGTCCGCCTCAGCCGTATGACCTACAACGACACGGTTACGAAGTTCAACCGCATGGTCCGCATGTTCCCCGACTCGATCGCCGCCGCCATCTTAGGCTTCAAGACGAAAGAATATCTCGCCGAGCCCGCCGGAAAGACCGACATGCCCTCGATGAAATAGCCCACGCTCCCGATGAAGCGCTTTCTTTCAATAGCGGCCGCGCTGCTGGCGTGGACTCTTGTCGCGCACGCGGGCACTATCCGCAGCATCAATATCGGCATCTCGATCGACCGTGAGGGTACCGCCCATATCACCGAAATCTGGGACATCTACGCGGAAGAGGGTACCGAATGGTATCTCGTGCGCGAGAACTTGAACGGGATGACCGTCCGCGACCTGCGGGTCAGCGAGAACGGCGTTCAGTTCGAGAACGTAGGGGAGTGGAACGTCCGCCTCAGCCGTCGCGACAAAGCCGGCAAGTGCGGAATCGTCCACAAACGCGACGGCGTGGAGCTCTGCTGGGGCCTCGGGACCATGGGCGACCACGTCTTCACCGCTTCATACGAGATGACGGGCGCGGTCCGGACCCTGCGCGACTACGACATGCTCCACATGCAGCTCGTCTCGCCCGGCCTGTCGTCCAGGCCGGAAAAGGTCACCGTGAAAATAAGTGCGGAGGGCGTGCCGCTGTCGGCCGACAATTGCCGGTTATGGGGCTTCGGTTTCAACGGCACATCGGCGCTGGAAGACGGTTCGGCGGTCTACCGCTCGACCGAGCGCTTCCGCTCGAATTCGTCGGTAATCGCGCTGCTGCGCTTCGATAAAGGCATTTTTTATTCGCCGAATGCGCTCGATAAGGAGTTCAACGACGTATTGTCCGCAGCGCTCGACGGCTCATCTTACGACAGGGCTGCCGCTCTCGGCGAGGAAGAGGAAGACGACGTCAGCCCCTGGATGCTGATGATGTTTACCCTCAGCTGGATGTTGCTCTCTGTGCTGCTTGTCATTATGGCCGTTAAAGCCCATGTCAAGTCGGTGCTTGGTGTTACTTCGATGAAGAACATCGATTGGTGTCGCGACGTCCCCTACGGGGGAGATATCCTCGAGGGCGAACTCGTATGGCGTAAGCTTAAGGCGGGCGCGGCGCAGGACAGCAAGCTCGCCGGCGCGATGATCCTCCGGATGGTAGAGCGCGGCTTGCTGTCGGTCGGCCGCGACCGCGACGACAAAGTCGAGTTCCACTTCGCGTCCAATCCTTCGTTCGAAGGTCTTCCGTCTTGCTACAAAGGCCTTTGGGATATGATGAAGGAAGCTTCCGGCAGCGATGAGATTCTTCAGGACAAGGAGTTCTCCCGCTGGAGTCGTTTCCACACCAGAAGGGTAAGCAAATGGTGTATGTCTACCGTAGAAGACGGTCTTGATTTACTGAAATCAGACTCCTACATGACAACTTCCAGTAAATTCACGGAAAGTGGTAAGACAGAGGCGCGTAAGCTTGTTGGTTTCAACAAGTTCCTTAAGGACTTTACGCTTATCGATGAGCGCGGAACACGTGATGTCGGTCTCTGGAACGACTACCTCGTTTTCGGAATGATATTCGGCATCGCAGACAAAGTTGCGAAGGAGCTTTCCGACATAGATCCCAAGGTGTTCAGCGAAACCGTCTACGCCGATCCTATGACAGCTCGCCAGATTATCTGGATGACAAACAGGATGGGTTACGCTATTACCAACGCCTCAGCCTCGGCCCAGATGAAAGCCGCCTCCGGTGGCTTCGGAGGTATGACCTCCTTCGGCGGCGGGGGCGGCTTCTCGGGCGGCGGCTTCGGCGGCGGAGCCCGCTAGAGCTTATAGCTGTAGTTGATGCCCAGGGTGGCGAAACTGTTAAGTCCCAGGAAAACGTGAAGACTCGAATGGTCGCTGATGTAGCGGCCTACTCCGAGTTGGAGACCCCAGGCGAAGTATCCGCCGCTGGGACCGTTGGTGTGGGGAACTATACTGGCGTATCTTTCGTCGGAGTAATCCTCGTCATAGCCCAGAATCAGACCTCTACCCAGAGCAAGTCTTGCGAATGCCTCGTAGTCCTGACCCCAGCAGTAGCGGCCTGTTACAGTAGCTGCGAGCATACCCATGGTCCATGTCTGGGTAGTCTTGACTGTGCCGTATTCAGTCAACGTATCCCTGGTGAACCAGGTCGCGTAGCGGAGGAAATCAAACAGAACGCCGCCGGCTACCGATCCGCGACCCTCGGCAAACGTCTTGAAGGTATAGTCGGCATTGATGCCCAGAGGTAAAATGGGGTTTGTATGATTGTCATTATCAAAACGCATTGTGAAATTCCAGCCTAAGGTAACTCCAAGGCGGATATCACCCTCCTGGGGGAGGGCCCTGACGGGTTCATACTTGACAGGTTCCTGAGCGGTAGGCGCCTGGGCCTGATCCTGCGCCAGCGCTGCCGGCGCAAAGAGTGCCATCGCGAAAAATAGTGTAATGATTCTTTTCATAGGGGTTAATTATTTTTACAAAGATGGCAAAGAAACCCCAATAAAAAGCGGTGTTTTCCGCCACGAGGTTAACCTATGAAGCTGAGAATGCCGGTAATGTCATCTTTTGAAAATGAAACCTGCTCGCCGTTCGAAAGGTTCTTGATTTGGACCTGGCCGGAAGCGGCTTCAGTCTCACCACAGATAGACAGGAATGGGATTCCCTTTCTGTCTGCGTAGTCGAATTGCTTTTTCAATTTTGATACATCGGGATAGACCTCGACGGATGCTCCGGCGGCCCTCAAAGCGGAGGCGATAGGGAGTACATATGAGGTCTCGCCCATATTTGCGAACAGTAGCTGAGACGCAGAGCCCAGGCCTTCGGGGAATTTCCCGAGACCCTTCAAAACGTCGTAGATTCTGTCTGCGCCGAAGCTGATACCTACGCCTGACATATCTGCAAGGCCGAATATACCGGTAAGGTTGTCGTATCTTCCGCCTCCGCTGATAGAACCAATTTCCCAGTCAAGGGCCTTGACCTCGAAGATGGCGCCGGTATAATAATTAAGTCCGCGCGCGAGGGAGAGATCTATCTCGCAAGGAGTCGAGATTCCTGCCTCAGAGATAAATCCGAAGAGCTCTTCAAGTTCGTCAAGACCCTTCAGACCTACCTCGGAGCCAGACATGTGCTGGCGCATAACGGCTATCTTCTCGGCATTAGTACCGCTCAGAGTCAAGACAGGCTCAAGCAGAGCGACAGCCTCGGAAGACAGACCTTTCTCCATCATCTCTGCCTTCACGGCATCAAGGCCTATCTTATCGAGTTTATCGATAGCTACGGTAATATCTACTACCTTATCTGGCGCACCGCAAATTTCTGCAAGACCGCTCAATACCTTCCTGTTATTAATCTTTACGAGCACATTGATGCCGAGCCTGCGGTAGACCTCGTCTACGATCTGGACGAGCTCGAGCTCGCAGAGCTGGCTGGTAGAGCCGATTACATCTACATCACACTGGTAGAATTCGCGGTAGCGGCCTTTCTGGGGGCGGTCTGCCCTCCAGACGGGCTGCATCTGGAATCTCTTGAAAGGGAAGGATATTTCGTCTCTGTGTTGTACGACATAGCGGGCAAAAGGCACCGTCAGATCATACCTGAGACCCTTTTCGCAGACCTGGGAAACCAGGGGCTTCGACGGATCTACTGAAGCGAAAGCGTCTCCGGAATTCAGGATCCTGAAGAGGAGCTTGTCTCCTTCTTCGCCATACTTGCCAAGCAGAGTAGAGAGGTTCTCCATCGCTGGAGTCTCGATCTGGGAGTAGCCGAAGGAGCGGAAAACGCTTCTGATGGTATCGAAAATGTAATTCCTTTCGGCCATTTCCAGACGGCCGAAATCGCGTGTGCCTTTAGGTATAGAAGGTTTTTGTGCCATACAACTGAACTAAATCGAGCAAATTTACTACATTTGTGTACTATAATCAACAAGCGAAAATGAAAAAGTTTCTCAAAATGATGCTTGCAGTGATCTGCGGCATTATCGTTCTCAGGGTGATCGGTCTCCTTATCATAGGCCTCATTGCCTCAGCAGGCAGCCAGACAGGTCCGGTTCCTACCCAGGGTCTCCTCAAGATCGACATGTCGAAGATCTCGGTTAATGAACAGGCTAATGCCTCGCTTACCTTCGGCGGCCAGCAGAGTACTCCGATGGGTATACTCCAGGCTGTTAAAGCCATCGAAATCGCCGCGGAAGATCCGGGAGTCAAGGGTATATACCTCAAGCCGGATTCCCCTTCGATTGGTACGGCCCAGATGCAGGAATTCCGCGGAGCTCTCGCTAAGTTCCGCCAGAGCGGAAAGCCTATAGTGGCTTATACAGAGGCCTCTTCAACCGGTTCGTATTATCTCGCATCAGTAGCGGACAAAATATATCTGGGAGCCTATGAGGGCGGAGATGTTTCGCTGACGGGTATCAGTACCCAGATGTTCTTCCTCGGAGACCTGCTCAGCAGGCTTGGAGTAAATGTCCAGCTCATCCGCCACGGTAAATATAAATCAGCGGGCGAGATGTATATCCGCTCAAGCGCCAGTCCTGAGAACCTTCACCAGACCCAGGTGTTCATCAACACCATGTGGAAAGCCCTGGTGTCGGACATCGCCGAGAGCCGCGGCCTTACTGTCGAGGAAATCAACGACGATATTGACAATCTCCGTCTCGTACTGCCTTCGGACTTCCTGGAGAACAAACTCGTAGACGAACTGGTCGACCGCGAAGCCCTCGAGGAGAAGCTGGCCGTTCTCGCCCAGGTCGAATCGTTCAAAGACGTGAAGATGATACCCTTCGCCGACTATGCAACGAAGAAGGTAGTCCCCAACGCCCGCTCACGCAAGAAGATTGCGATTCTTTATGCCAACGGCGAAATCGTGAACGGCCTTGACAAGACCAACGTAGACGGCGACCGCTTCGCTTCCATGATCGAAGACATCCGCAGGGACTCCACCATCAAAGCCCTGGTTCTTCGCGTGAATTCGCCCGGCGGTAGCGTCCTTGCCAGCGAGAAGATCAAATACGAACTCGACAAACTCGGGGAAGTGAAGCCCATCATTGCTTCTTACGGAAACTACGCCGCATCCGGCGGATACTGGATCTCAAACAACGCCGACAAGATTTACTCCAACGCCGCTACAATCACCGGCTCGATCGGAGTTTTCGGCATGATTCCCGACATCAGCAAGCTCCTTTCCGATAAGGCCCATGTAGGAATAAACGCCGTCAGTTCCAACAAACACGGCGATATGCTCTCGCTTACGAGGCCCCTTTCGCCCGAGGAGTATGCGGCTATCCAGCGCAGCATCGAGTCTATCTACACCCGCTTCATTACTATCGTTGCCGAAGGCCGCGACAAGACTCCTGAACAGGTCGATGAAATCGCCCAGGGTCGCGTGTGGGCTGGAACAGACGCCCTCGAGATCGGTCTTGTGGACGAATTAGGTACCCTTGAAGACGCCCTCGCATATGCGGCGATCGCTGCAGGCGACGAAGATCTCAAGTCGTGGAACATAGTCGAGTACCCCAAGGTACAGACCTTCCAGGACCTCTTCGCAAGCCTGACCCAGACCGTCGACGAAGACTACAGCGTCTATCTTAAGTGGTTCGACAACTGGAAGAACGGAAAGTGTGAGTACACCTTCGCCAGTATGCCTTACAGGGTGAATATCAAATAAGACGAAGTTTTCCTTTCCGGACTTTGTAAGGTCCGAATATCTTGCCCCCGAGAGGGCGGCCGCTTTCGACGGACTTCTTCAGACGGAGAAGTCCGTCTGCGTTTAGCCTGCCCTCGGTAAAGCGGAATAGCAGATATTCCCAGTGTTTGTAGGTAACGACCTTCTTCAGGTCGATGGCGCCGTCTGGCAGGACGCAGTCTGAGAGGGCCAGCTGATAATAGTCCTCTGCGATGTCGTCTACCTGGGCGAAACGCTCCATGTCGGCGGCGAGCGTCCTTAGATACGAGGGATTAATCTCCGCGAACACCGGCATTACCTTGCCGCGGATCTTGTTGCGCTTGAATGCAGTGTCCGCATTAGTGCTGTCTTCGCGCCAGGAGAGGCCCTCCGCCTCCATCCACGCACGGATTTCTCCGCGCGAGACAGCGAGGAGCGGACGCAAAACGCGGCGAGGGAACTCACCGGAATCGGGCGACATCCCCCGTAGCCCGCGCGAGCCGCAGCCGCGCAGCAGGTTGAGCATCAGGGTCTCGGCATTGTCGTCGGCATTATGGGCCACGGCGACCGCATCGAAACCCTCGGCGGCGCAAAGCTCGCCGAACCAGCCGTAGCGCAGCTCGCGGGCCGCCATCTCGATCGAGATGCCATTGGCCGAAGCATACCCGGAGGTATCGAAAGCGCGGACGAAACAGCGCACGCCGCGCGAAGAGCACCACTCGCGAACGAACTGCTCGTCGCCGTCGCTCTCGGCCCCGCGAAGCCCGAAATTACAGTGGGCAACCGCGAACTCGCAACCGGCAAAAGAAGGAGAAAGGTCGCCGCGAAGCGACCTTTCTGCCATATACATCGAATCGATGCCTCCGCTGACTGCGAGAAGAATTTTCACAATTACTTGGAAGCGATCGTGTAGGTGAATGCGAAGCTCATGAACTCCTTGAACTGCCAGCCGCGGGGACTTGTAGTTCCGGTAGTCTCGTCGGTAACGAGGACGTTGGGATCGTTGATCATCCAGGTCTTGAAGGAGAGCTTGATAAGTTTGGAGAGCTGCCAGTCGATGGCGTTGTCCCAGTTGAAACGGAAGTAAGGCTCGGCGAGATAGTCGGTGAAGACGGTTGCCTGAGACTCGAAGGTGAAGTTGTCGTTGATCTTGAACTTGAGGTTGGCCTTGACCTGGGCACCGAACTGGAACAGAGCAGCCTTGTAAGTCGCAGGGGTCACACCGTCAGCGGCATAGGTCGCGACCTTCATGCCATAGGAAGGACGGAGAAGATCGTTGGTGACGATGGTGAAGCCTCCGGTAAGGGGAGCGACGTTGATGTTGAACCACTCGTTCGGGACCCACTGGATACCAAGTGCCAGGTTAGTGTAGGCAGGGGAGATGAAGCCTGAAACGGGATCGCCTGCGATCCACTTGCCCTGAGCGTCCTGGGTGTACTCCTTAGGGGTATCAGTGAACTGGCTGCGGAAATCGTATGAAGCAGTGTAGCTTAATTTGGAATCTGCGCCGGTCTGATAGGCCCACTTGCTCTCGAGATAGATACGGTCGTTGTTTTTCTGGAAAACGCCTTCCTTATCTGAAGAGTTGAGGAAACCATAGTCGAGCTGAAGACGGTTGTTCCAGCTCATGAGGTCTTTCTTGTAGTCTGCTTTCGCATCGAGTGCTGAAGCAAGGGTAGTAGTATTGTAACCACCGGCCGCCCAGTTTATGAGCTGGGTGTTGTTGACACCGAGACTTACGGACAGGGAACTGGTCCAGTAGTTCGGTTTGGGAGCGACGGCTTCCTCCTTAGGAGCGCCGGAAATCTCGGCTGCTGCATCCTCAGCGGCCTTCTGTACTGCATCCTGAGCGAACGCAGAAGCTATAGCGAGTGCGAACGCACCGATAAAAGCGAATGTCTTTTTCATATTGTTACAAAATTAATAGGCGATTGCAAATACGACACGGCCCTTGGAAGGCTTTCCGGAGTAGATGTCTACACCTTCTTCTTCGCAGACGCAGCTGTCGATAGGAATACAACGGATGGTGGCTTTGGTTTCGTCCTTGATCTTCTGCTCGGTCTCGGCTGTACCGTCCCAGTGGCAGAGAAGGAAACCGCCCTTCTGAATCTCGGTCTTGAACTCTTCCCAGGAATCGCATTTCCTGATGTTGCTGTCGCGCCAGTCCAGAGCTTTCTTGTAGATATTGGCCTGGATGTCTTCCAGAAGACCATGGATATGCTGCTCGATTCCTTCGAGGGCCATAGTTTCTTTAGTGAGGGTATCTCTGCGTGCGACTTCGACCGTACCGGCGGCGAGGTCGCGGGCGCCCATCGCGAGACGGACGGGGACTCCCTTGAGCTCCCACTCGGCGAACTTGAAGCCCGGGCGGAGGGTGTCGCGGTCGTCGATCTTCACGCTGTGGCCGAGAGCCTCGAGGCCCTTCTTAATCTTCTCGAATTCGGCGATTACGGCGTCGTGTTCTTCGTCGGTCTTGAAGATCGGGACCATCACGATCTGAATCGGAGCGAGGGCGGGGGGCAGGACGAGGCCGTTGTCGTCTCCATGGGCCATGATCAGCGCGCCCATGAGGCGGGTGCTGACTCCCCAGGAGGTGGCCCATACGTACTGGAGCGAGCCGTCTTTGTCTGCATACTGGACGTCGAACGACTTCGCGAAATTCTGGCCGAGGAAGTGGGAAGTACCGGCCTGCAGGGCCTTTCCGTCCTGCATCATGGCCTCGATCGTAAGAGTATCGAAGGCGCCGGCGAAGCGCTCGTTGGGGCTTTTGTGGCCGACGATGACCGGCAGGGCCATGGTCTCGCGGGCGAATTTCGCATAGACGCCGACCATTTCCATGGCCTTCGCCTCGGCCTCAGCGGCCGATGAGTGTGCGGTATGGCCCTCCTGCCATAGGAATTCGGCAGTGCGGAGGAACGGGCGAGTCCTCATCTCCCAGCGGACGACGTTGCACCACTGGTTACAGAGAATAGGGAGATCGCGCCAGCTCTTGATCCAGTTTTTGTAGACGCTCCAGATGATGGTTTCGGAGGTAGGGCGGACGATGAGCTCTTCTTCGAGTTTCGCATCCGGGTCCACGACCACGCCGTTTCCGTCCGGATCGTTCATCAGGCGGTGATGAGTCACCACTGCGCACTCTTTCGCGAAGCCGGCGACATGCTCGGCCTCACGACTGAAGAACGATTTGGGGATGAAGAGGGGGAAGTAGGCATTCTGAACGCCGGTCTGCTTGAAGGCGGCGTCCAGTACGCTCTGCATTTTCTCCCATATTGCGTATCCGTAGGGCTTAATGACCATACATCCTCTCACTGCTGACTGCTCGGCGAGATCGGCCTTGACGACGAGGTCGCTGTACCATTGTGAGTAGTTCTCGCTTCGCGGTGTGATTTCTTTTGCCATCGTATTTCTGTATAAAATTTGCTAAATTTGCAGTCCCGCTCCCGCGCGGGTACGAATCTTGCGGGCAAAGATAATAAATTTTATCGTAGGAGGTTCATAATGAAACGCAGTTTAATACTTTTTGCAGCGGCCGTTTTATGCGCCGCCTCATGCGGTTCGGCCGGAGTCTACTCCGAGGCGAACCGTTTTCAGGACGGAATCTACTACAAACCTAACCCTCGGGCAGACAACAGCGAACCTAAATCGGAAGAAGAATTCCGTTATCGCGCCTCGCTCGACAATTTCTCCCACGAAACCGATTCTACGATGAGCGGATCGAGTGATTACTGGGAATACGATTATCCGTACAGATTCTGGCGCCCTTATCATTGGGGCTGGAGCTCTCGCTGGAGCTACTACTATGACTGGGGCTATCCCTATTACTGGGGAAGCCCGTATTACTATGGCTGGTACGATCCCTGGGATTACTGGGGGTACGGCTGGTACGACCCTTACTATTATCGTTATCCCTACTACGGCTGGGGCTACGGCCGCCCGTATTACGGCTATTCGCATAGCGGATCTTATGCCCGCAGGGAGGGCTCCGCTACGTCCGGCCGCTACTACCGTTCGGGATCCTCGGCCTACGTCAGTAGATCCCAAACAGCTTCCGCCGCCGCCCAGCGCGATATCGACCGCCTGAAGGCCAGTCGCAATGTCCCCAGGACCAGCTCCGTGAATAGGGAAATCAGTTATCCGGAGACCTACAATTACCGCACTACGTCTGCAACGCGCGCGAGGTCTTCTGCATCTTATAACAGCGGCCACTCAGACGCGACGCCCCGCAGTTACGACAATTCCTCGTCTTCTTCCCGCTCGAGTTCCAGCAGCAGAAGCAGCAGTGGTTATTCCGGCGGAGGTTCTTCATATAGCGGCGGCGGTGGCGGTCACAGCTCCCACAGCAGCGGCGGTAGTACATCACACGGTGGCGGTGGACGCAGATAAAACAAACTGAAATGAGAAAGACAATTATAACCCTCACCGCAGCTTTGGCGGTGTGTTTCGCAGCGGGCGCACAGTCTATGTACGACGCCTATCTTTTCTGCGAGAACGATTATATAGGATCGGCTAAATCGGCCGGTCTCTCCAACGCAGTTACAGCGTTGGGCGGAGACCTCGGAACCATCGGAATCAACCCGGCGGGATCCGCCGTAGCCGGTTACTCCCAGCTTATGATTACTCCCGCCCTGAGTATATCAGTAGGGAGGACACACTACGCCCTCAGTCCGAGCAGCCCTTATCAGTTCGGTCAGAATACCGTCAATCCGGCCTTTAAGCTCCCTAACCTCGGCTTAAGTACGCGTTACGACGTAGACGGAGATTTCCTCAGGGCCTTCACCTTCGCTTTCGTAATCAATACTACTCAGGACTATAATTCGAAGATGGTCAGTTCCGGCCGCAACCCTATGTCTTCCCGCTTCGGTGAGATGGCAGCAGCGGCTACGGATCTGAATATCGCTCCGGCAGACCTGTCCGGTGCCGTGATTAGCAGCATCGAGGCGCAGGAGAATGCCACCGATATCGGGCTCATCAATTCCTTCGGTACCAACAACGAATACGTAGGCTGCGCTGAGGTCCTTTCAGACAAAGGAGACAAGTTCGTCCCGAGCGATCTTATCCAAACCTCTACCGTAACCCATCTCGGCTCAAGAAGAGACATGATCCTCAATTTCGGTTTCAACATGAGGGATCGCCTCTTCCTGGGTTTCAACCTCGGCTTCCCGATTGTGGATTATTCGAACGTGGAGAATGTCTCCGAAGTGGCGGCCACGGTCGAGGATTTCCCCGTATCGTTTACATATGCGGATTCCAGCACTGAAGATACTTACTTCAGCGACGCGGCCTATCGTTATAACTATCACGCTTCAGTTTCCGGAGTATATCTCAAGGCCGGTATGATCTGGCTGCCGACCAACAGCCTCAGGCTCGGTTTGGCCTATCAGACAAGAACCGATATGACGGTGGACGAGAGCTGGCAACACAGCGGTAAGGTCCACTACGACAACGGTAAGAGCTTCAGCGGTTCCGGCGAAGAAGGATGGTACAGGTATACACTCATGGCCCCGAGCGTTTTGGACGCCGGTCTTGCATGGACTTTCGGTCGCAGCGGCCTCGTGAGCTTCGACTATGAGCTGGTATCATACGGCAGGATGGAGCTTCAGACGGTAGACGGAGACGAAGAAGAGTATGCTTTCGACAACGCCCGTATCGGCGCGTTCAGCGGCCCCTCACACAACTTCCGCCTCGGAACCGAGTTCAACGTAGGCAGCGCCCTCGTCCTCAGGGCCGGAGCCTCGATGAAGACTTGTCCCGAGAAGTACTATACAGACGCTACCGGAAAGAGCATCACTTACGACAACTACGACGACGATTATTATCTCGGCAGGAAGACCCTTCCCGCTGCAGCAAGCTACTATAAAGACTTTGTCTGGGGCGGTTCCCTGGGCCTAGGTTTCAATCCTGCAGGTTCGTTCTTCGCGGACTTCGCCCTTAAAGGAACCCTTTATCCCGGAACCGTTTTCCAGCCCTACGCAGATTATTCAACTCTATATTCTCCCCGCATCAGCCAGAGAAGGCTGCTCTGCGCCGCATTGCTTACCATCGGTTGGAGATTTTAATAACAAAACATGAAATTTACAGCAAAGGAACTCGCCGAAGTACTCAAGGGAACCGTTGAAGGCGACCCGCAGGCGACAGTAAGTACGTTCGCAAAGATTGAGCACGGAAAACCAGGAGAACTCTGTTTCTTCGCAAATCCTAAATACGAACACTACGTCTATACCAGCAAAGCATCTATCCTGCTGGTAAACAAAGACTTCCAACCGAAAGAAGCCGTAACTCCAACCCTCGTCAGGGTAGAGAATGCATACGATGCACTCGCCGAGCTGCTCGCCTATGTAAAGTCTCAGCACAAATCGTACAGGCGCCATCGCGGCCGCTGCCGTATAGCCTTCAGCTCGAAGATCGGGAAGAAGGTCTGGATCGGCGATTTCGTAACGATCGGTAAGAAAACGACTATCGGCGACTGTACAAAGATCTACGACAACGTTACAATCGGAGCCAACGTCAAGATAGGGGAGAAGTGTATCATCTATCCCGGAGCCCATATCTTCTCTGATACTGTAGTGGGAGACAGGACTATCCTCCATGCAGGTTGCATCATCGGAGACGACGGCTTCGGAAACGCCCTTCAGCCGGACGGCAGTTGGAAGAAAATCGAGCATGTCGGCAATGTCATCATCGGCAATGACGTAGAGGTCGGTTCCAACGCCACCATCGACAAAGCCCCGATGGAGTCTACCATCATTGAAGACGGCGTCAGGATAGACAACCTCTGCCTGATTGCCCATAATGTTGTGGTCGGAAAGAATACCGCCATGGCGGGTCAGAGCGGAATCGCAGGCTCGGCAGTAATAGGCGAAGGCTGTATCATCGCCGGTCAGGCGGGTATAGTCGGCCACATAAAGGTCGCAGACCACACTACCATTGCGGCGCAGGCCGGAGTAATTGGCAACGTCCGCAAGAGCGGAGAGGTCCTGCTCGGCATGCCTGCTATCCCGAGCTCAACTTTTATGCGTGCTTACGCAAAGTTTAAGGCAAGTGGTGAGGAATAACGAAAAGTTTTCCTATCTTTGCCGCCACTTTTATGAAACAGCACACACTTTCAAAGATATACTCCTTCGAGGGGAAGGGTCTTCATACGGGCTTGTATGCCAATATGCAGATCTGTCCGGCTCCCGTTAACACCGGTATCCGGTTTATCAGGACCGACCTCCCCAAGATCCACGGCCATGAAGCATACGCAGACGCCGTGGCGGAGAATGTCTCGAAGACCGCCCGCAGTACTACGATAAGCGGTGCGGGTGTGACTGTAAGTACGGTAGAACACCTGCTTTCCGCCCTTACCGGTCTGGGCATAGACAATGCCTTTGTCCGTATTAACAACAGGGAAGTGCCCATCCTGGACGGCAGCGCGAAGCCTTATGTAGACGCTATCGCAAAAGACGGTGCTGTAGAGCAGGAAGAAGACAGGAAGTGGATAGAGGTGAGCGAGGTAGTGGAGTATAAAACCCCCAAGACCGGCTCCTGGATAAGGATCGAGCCCGCCGACACCCTTTCTGTCGAATCTACTATCGATTTCAATTCCCAGGTTCTTGGAGTACAGACGGTTAAGTGGGATCCTTCCGTAGATTATGTCAAGGAAATAGCTCCCTGCAGGACCTTCTGCTTCCTCCACGAAGTGCTCGGAATGTTGATGGCCGGCCTGGTCAAGGGCGGCGATCTCGGAAATGCGATCGTGATAGTCGAGAAACCGGTGAGCAAGCTCAGGATGCGCATCATCAGGCGTATCCTCCGCCAGCCCAACCTCTCAGTGACTGAGAGCGGTTATCTCAACCACATCGAGCTCCGTTTCCCGGACGAGTGCGGTCGCCACAAAATGCTCGACCTCCTTGGAGACCTCAGGCTCTGCGGCGGCTTCCTGAAGGCTAAAGTGACTGCCTACAAGCCCGGCCACAGTATCAACACCAAAGTTGCACAAATGATAAAGTAAGATATTATGACTAACATCCATCCGCTTGCTACCGTCCATCCGGGCGCGAAACTCGGCGACAACGTCGAGGTCGGACCTTACGCCTTCATCGACGACAACGTCGAGATCGGAGACGGCTGCAAGATATATCCCCATGCCACAATCTTCTCGTATGTGAAGATGGGTAAAGACTGCACGGTCTTCCCGGGCGCCGTCGTGGGCGCGATCCCTCAGGACCTTAAGTTCGACGGTGAGGTTACCTATGTTGAGATCGGCGACCGCGTCAACATCCGCGAATGCGCTACCATCAACCGTGGAACCAAAGCCAGCGGAAAGGGCGTGACCCGCATCGGAAACGATGTCCTCATCATGTCGTACGTCCATGTAGCACACGACTGTACGGTGGGTAACCACTGCATCTTCGTCAGCTACGTAGGAATCGCAGGCGAGACAGACGTAGACGACTGGGCCATCCTCGGAGGCAGCACCGTCGTTCATCAGTTCTCCCGCATCGGAAAACATGCGATGGTCGGCGGAGGAAGCAAGGTCAACAAAGACATCCCTCCGTATTCGCTGTGTGGCCGTGAGCCTATCTGCTACGCCGGTGTCAATATCGTCGGCCTTCGCAGGCGCGGTTTCGAATCCGATACCGTCCGCATGATCAAGGACATCTACGACACTATCTACTACCAGGGCAACAACGTCACCGACGGACTTGCAAAGGTAGAGGCCGGTTTCCCGGATACTCCTGAGAAGTTCGAGATTATCAACTTCATCCGCAACTCGAAGCGCGGCATCGTCCGCGGAAACGACGTCACTGAAAAGGGCGCCATCGAATAAGGTATGCTGCTTTCGAGCGCATACTTCCCCCCTACAGAGTACTTTGCCGTCATGGCGAGGTACTCTGTTCGTATCGACCCGTCCGAAAACTATCAGAAACAGACCTACCGCAACCGCTGCCGTATCCTGACTTCAAACGGGGTCGAGGACCTGAGGGTGCCGATCGTCCATGACGGACGCC
>CAJOJC010000021.1 GCA_905234775.1 uncultured Bacteroidales bacterium
GGCTCGAACTACCTTGAGGCCCTTTCGAAGGTCAAGACCTTCGTCTTCGACAAGACCGGCACCCTTACTAAAGGCGTGTTCGAGGTCATGGCGGTCCATCACTCCCCTCTTGCCGAAGAGCGCCTGATCGAGCTCGCTGCGATTGCCGAATGCTCGTCGTCTCACCCCATCAGCCGCAGCATCCAGAATGCCTACGGAAAGCCCGTAGACCGCACAAGAGTTAGCGATATCCAGGAGGTGGCCGGCGAAGGCGTTCTGGCTGTCGTGGACGGTATTAAGGTCGCGGCTGGCAACGAGAAGCTCATGCGCCGAATAGGCGTAACGCCGCTTCCCTGCCACTGCACCGGGACCCTGGTCCATATTTCGCTCGATGGCGAGTATGCTGGCCATATCCTCATCAGCGACGTGGTGAAGCCGACTTCCCGCAAGGCGATCGACCTTCTCCGCAAGGCAGGAATCACGCGCACGGTCATGCTCACGGGCGATTCGCCCAAGGTCGCTGGCCATGTGGCCGTGGAACTCGGGGTCGACCGCGTGTACGCAGGGCTGCTGCCTGCCGACAAGGTGGAGAAGGTAGAGGAACTGATCAGCGACGATACCCCAGGTAAACTGGCGTTCGTGGGAGACGGCATCAACGACGCCCCTGTCCTTACCCGCGCCGATGTAGGAATCGCGATGGGCGCGATGGGCAGCGATGCCGCCATCGAGGCCGCCGATGTGGTCCTTATGGACGACGATCCCATGGGAATCGTTACGGCCGTCAGAATCAGCCGCAAATGCCTCAGAATCGTTCGCGCGAACATCATCTTCGCCCTCGGAATCAAGGCGGCGTGCCTAATCCTCGGAGCGCTCGGCCTCGCCGGAATGTGGGCCGCCATCTTCGCCGACGTCGGAGTCATGGTTCTAGCCGTGCTTAATGCTATGAGGTGTTTGAATACAAAAAAACTGGCGTCTTAACAGATGCCAGTTTTTTTGTATATTAGCAAACTGAAATATAATCATATCAAAGACAATGTTAGGTTCGTTTTTGCAAATTCCCGTTGACCCGGATCTCGTAGCCAAGGTTGATTCGACAGCAAGTACTGTCAAAGAGGCTACCGGAGCAATGCTGGCTACAATTAAGGAAGACCCCAATGCTGCGCTGCAGACGATGGGTCAAGATGCTCTTCATTTGCTCCTGAAGGTCCTTATTGCTGTTGTTATCTATGTTGTGGGCGCGTGGCTGATCAAGAAGATTAGCAAGGCTCTCCACAAATCGATGGAAAAGCGTAAGACAGACAGGGCCATCGTGACCTTTACGACTTCGCTCGTAAGCATCACGCTTACTGTGTTGCTTATCGTAGTCGTGATTGGCACTCTGGGTATCAATACTACTTCCCTGGCGGCTGTTCTCGCGGCGGGCGGTATGGCAATTGGTCTTGCCTTGAGCGGAACGGTACAGAATGTTGCAGGCGGACTCATGATCATTGCATTCAAGCCCTTCAAGGCAGGCGACCTTATCGAGGCCCAGGGTTATCTCGGAACTGTTACGGAGGTCAGCATCGTCGCGACTAAGCTCCACACCCCGGACAACAGGGTCATCACCCTGCCCAACGGCGCTCTCAGTTCCGGAACGATCAACAACTATTCGCCCAGGCCTGCCCGTCGTATCGACATCGATCTCCCGTTCGAACACGGAACGGATCTGGATATGCTCAGGGCTACTCTTCTTACGATAGTTTCAAAAGACGAAAGGATACTTAAAGAGCCCTTCGAGGGCGAAGGAAGCGCACCTACGGTGCTGGTTTGCGACATCGATAAAGATGCCGTTACCGTCAGGACCCGTTTCTGGTGTAAGAACGCCGATTACTGGCCCCTGTACTTCGGTATGAGGGAGGCCCTCTATACTTCGCTCGGCAAGGCCGGCTTCAAGTTCGCTGCCAACAGACTGGACATTAAACAGTCGTGAGAAACAAACCTACCATCATACTCGAAAACATAGTTATCGAGGCAGTGGCTGCCGAAGGCAAGTCGCTGGCTCATGCTAAACTGCCTACTGAGCCCGAGGAGGCTACTCCGAGGGTTCTGTTCGTTCCCTTTGCGGTACCGGGCGACGTTGTCGATGTGATGGTCACCAAGCGCAAGAAATCCTTCATGGAGGGAAGGATAGTACGTATAGTCACTCCTTCCCCGCGAAGGCTTGAACCCTTCTGCAAACATTTCGGTACCTGCGGAGGCTGTAAGTGGCAGATACTCCCCTACGATCTTCAGCTCGAGGCAAAGAGGCAGCAGGTGTACGACCAGTTGGTTAGAATCGGCCATCTCGACGTCCCTGAAATCAGGCCGGTTCTTGGCTCCGCGAAGACTATAGAGTATCGCAACAAATTGGAGTTTACAGCTTCCGAAAAAAGGTGGGTTTTTGCCGATGAAGATCCCGAAAAGCTGACGGATGAAGAGCGCGTCGGGCTTGGTTTCCACGTTGGAAAATTCTTCGATAAAGTGCTTGATATAGAGCACTGTTATCTCCAGAGAGAACCCTCTAATCAGATACGTCTTTTCGTTAAAAAATACGCCCTTGAACACGGTATTTCCTTCTATAATTTGAGGGAGAAAACGGGTATTCTGCGTAACATGTTTGTTAGGACCGCTGAAAATCAGCAAGTTATGCTGATCGTTTGTTTCGCTCATGAATTCCCCGAAAGGAGGGCTTTTTTGGACGCAATAGCTGAAGAATTCCCTGAGATAAGCTCGCTTTACTACCTGATTAATGAGAAAGTCAACGACTCGGTAACCGATCAGGAATGTATACTTTACAAGGGAGACGAGGCAATCTACGAATCGATGGAAGGACTGAGCTTCAAGATAGGTCCCAAGTCGTTCTATCAGACCAATACGGAGCAGGCTTACGAGCTTTATAAGGTCGCCCGCGACTTTGCCGACCTCAGCGGGAGCGAAGTTGTTTACGACCTTTATACCGGGACAGGTACTATTGCCCAGTTCGTAAGCGCCAAAGCCTCGAAAGTAATAGGAATCGAATATGTCCCTGAGGCCATAGCCGACGCTCGCGAAAACGCCCGCCGTAATGGAATAGACAACTGCGAGTTCTTTGCCGGCGACATGAAAGATATCCTTACGGATAGCTTTATCGCCGAGCATGGCCGCCCGGATGTCATCATCCTCGACCCTCCCCGCGCCGGAATACACCCGGACGTTGCGAAGGTCATCCTCAATGCGGCTCCTAAGAGAATAGTATACGTGAGCTGCAATCCGGCCTCCCAGGCCCGCGACCTGGCGGCCCTATCCGTAAAATACAAGGTGACGGCAGTCCAACCCGTCGACATGTTCCCCCACACTCAACATGTCGAGAACGTATGCCGTCTCGAACTACTATGATAATTGATATACTTCTGCTTCTCCTGGGCCTTGGCCTGGTAGTATTTGGTTCTGACATTCTTGTAGACGGATCGTCTGCAATAGCCCGCAAATCGGGAGTCAGTGAGTTCGTAATCGGCCTTACGATCGTGGGCTTCGGTACTTCCCTGCCAGAGATGGTGGTGAGTATCACCGGCGCAATCGAAGGTTCGGCCGACATCTCGATAGGCAACATCGTGGGCTCCAACACGCTTAATGCCCTGCTGGTGCTCGGGTCTGCCGCACTTATAACCCCGATTGCTGTAAACCGCCTCAATCTGACACGCGATATCCCCATGTTCTTCGGCATCACCCTATTCTTCGTCTTGCTGACCACCAAGGGCTATCTCAACTGGGTGGACGGACTTATGCTGCTCGCCGTATTTACGGCCTATATTATCATGTGCTTCAAGAGCGGCAAGGTCGACATAGAAGAGGCCCCCAAGCGCGAGATAAGCCTGTCTATGGCCATCCTGATGGTCCTGGGCGGTCTCGCTGGCCTTGTGTTCGGAGGCAGGATGTTCGTAGACCACTCGGTCAACTTCGCGCGCGAGGTGGGCGTCAGCGAGAAGTTCATCGCTATCACTCTGCTTGCTGGCGGTACGTCCATGCCCGAACTGGTAACGACCATCGTCGCGGCAGCTAAGAAGAAGGGCCAGCTTGCGCTGGGAACTATCATAGGCAGCAACGTATTCAATATCCTGTTCGTGCTTGGAGTAGCGTCGCTTCTGACCACCCTCAATTCCGGCGGCATGGGCTGGGTCGATTTCGGCGCCCTGCTTGGCAGTACGGTTCTTCTTGCACTCTGCGCCTATATCGGAAAGACAAAGCGGCTCAACCGCCTGGAAGGCGCTCTGATGGCTGCCGGATACTTCGCGTATATCGGCTGGCTTATCTATACAATCTAGAAATAAAGGGCAATGCCCAGATCCACCGTTATGTGCTGCGCACGGGAATAGACTGTCCTGTCGCGCGGGATGGTTCCTTCGTACTGGTCTTCAGGAAGAGGGCTGCAGGTAATCAGATTCCCCCTCAGGAAGCCGTCAAGGCTTATTTTGTGGCTTAGATTGCGACGCAATCCTATTCCGGCGGAAATCAGATTGATTTTATCCTCCATACTCCAGCCGCGCAAGGCAAAACCGCCGCTGCCGAAAAGGAAAATGCCGCTTTTGTCGTATCTCATTGGGAATATTGAGAACTGGAGTTCCACCGGCATTACGCGGTAGTCTTTCGCCACTCCCCTGTAGCCGGCCTTGAGGGTGAAGGCCAGGTAGTCGAGGAATTCTATACCGAGATCAGCAGACACGAAAGCGTTGGTGTAATAATCGGGAGCGAGAGGCTGACCGTCGGAGATTCTGGTTCCGTATGAATTGAAGAAAGTGTATTCCAGACCGCTTGCCGCCTTGGCGCTGTAACCCCACTGAATACCATACCTAAGACGCGGATTTCCGGCCTCCGAAAGAGCCTCGGAAGTGAGGATGAGCGCCAAAGATAAGGCAATTATTTTCAGCAACTTACTCATTTGAATCTATAGTAAAGGGTTACCTGAGGAATGGGGGCTTTCAACACTCCGTTCTCGTACCATGAAAGGTCCAGCGTTCCGAAGGTTTCGTCTTTTCTGAGCTGGAAACCGAACTCGCCTGTAAAGCTAAGGGCGATATCTATGTTGTTCGGGAACAGGAAGAGTACTCCGACTCCGGCGGCGAGTCCGAGGATGGGGCCATGGTTACGGTCGGGGGCGCCATGGTCCCTGACCCAGCCGGTAGTGAAACCTCCCCCGAGGTAAAAACGGTAGTCGACGTCTTCGCGGATAACTCCGCCGCGGAGCTGGTTCTGGTGGAGCCAGGTGAACTTTACTCCGGGGGTATTCTCTATTCCGTTCAGGATGCCGTCGAGATCTGCCGTAAGGCTCACCGTATTGTACACGCGGCGATCGCTTTGCTGGATACCAAGGCTGATTCCAAAGCCTTTCGGGGAGTTAAGGATACCGGCCCGTTCTATCCTGCGCTGGGCATAAGCCTCATTGCAGCCCAACAGAAGGGCTACCGCTGCAAGCAGGGTTATGAAGGCCGGTCTAGTCACAAATGCTAAGTTAGCGATTTATTTGTTAATTGTCAGCAAATGGGTAATTTTGTCTTGTCAAATAAAACTCTATGCCGGCAACAACCCTGCTTGCTCCCCTCCCGGAGCGTATGAGACCGAGGAGTCTCGACGAATATGTAGGCCAGAAACATCTGGTCGGTGAAGGCTGTATCCTGCGCAATATGATCGAGAGCGGAAACCTCTCTTCATTCATACTCTGGGGCCCTCCCGGAGTGGGAAAAACCACTCTCGCGCGCATCATAGCCGACTCCCTCGGCCGTGAATTCTATACCCTCTCCGCGGTCAGCGCAGGGGTGAAAGAGGTGCGCGAAGTATTCGAAGCAGCAAAGCGCGGTTCGCTGTTCAGAGACGGTAAAGCCCCGGTTTTGTTCATAGACGAAATCCATCGTTTCAGTAAAGCCCAGCAGGACGCCCTTCTTGGGGCCGT
Source organism: uncultured Bacteroidales bacterium (assembly GCA_905234775.1). The sequence continues at coordinate 5,921 of CAJOJC010000021.1, forward strand.
AGAGCAGGGCGTCGTAGTCCTTATAGGCGCAACAACCGAGAACCCTTCATTCGAGGTGATCTCTCCCCTTCTGAGTCGCTGCCAGGTCTATGTACTGAAGTCCCTCGAAAAGGAAGACCTTCTGACCCTGCTGGATAGAGCGATTAAGAATGATGAGGTCCTGAGGGAGAAGAATATTACGGTCAAGGAAACCGATGCCCTTCTTCGCCAGAGCGGCGGAGACGGCCGTAAGCTCCTGAATATTCTCGAGGTCGTTGTAGACTCCCAGGCTGGCAAGAAGGAAATAGTCATAGACAATAAGATCGTTAACGATTGCCTTCAGAAGAGCACTGCCATCTACGACAAAGACGGCGAGATGCACTACGACATAATCTCCGCCTTTATCAAGAGCGTGCGCGGCTCGGACCCGAATGCGGCGGTCTATTACCTCGCCCGTATGCTGGACGGGGGTGAAGACCCGCTATTCATCGCCCGCCGCCTCTGTATCCTCGCCGCGGAGGACATCGGCCTTGCCAATCCCAACGCCCTTCTCCTGGCGAACAGCACTTTCCAGATAGTTCATGCGATAGGCATGCCCGAGGCCCGTATCCCGCTCTCCGAATGCGCCATCTACCTGGCCAGCTCGCCGAAGAGCAATTCGGCTTATATGGCAATCAGCGCCGCCCTGGAGGCAGCAGCCTCGGATAAGACGGCCCCGGTGCCGCTCCACCTCCGCAATGCTCCTACTAAACTGATGGCGGAGCTGGGCTATTCAGACGGCTATAAGTACGCCCACGACTTCCCCGGCCACTTCGTGGATCAGGAATTCCTTCCGGACGCCTTCCGTGGCCGCGTCTTCTACGAACCGCAGCCCAACAAACACGAAGATACGCTGAAAGCCTATCTCCAGTCCTGCTGGCCCAAGTATTACACGAAGCGCTGACGCACTTCGCGTAATACGCTATCTCCCCCCCGACTGCCGTCGCCCCCCAAGGGGCATCTGCATCTTCGATGCGGCGGCAAGCCGCCCTTTACATGTCTTCGATTCAGCGGCCTACCTCATTCGGGAAAACATTATTCAAGCGATGCCCGTTCGTCAGAACGGATAACCGACGCCGAAGTGTAGTGCCACTCCTCCCGTTTTGAAGGCGGTTAGGGGGTCGAGCCACTTAACTGATGCGGAAGGATCGCGCAGGCGGACACCCATGTCCAGACGGATGAGGAGGACGTTGGCGTTGAGCCTGATTCCGAGGCCGTAGTCGGCTGCGACGGCCGCGAGGTCTACTCCGGCATGAGTGTCCCAGATATTACCGGCTTCGGCGAACAGGGCGCCTTCCAACATCCAGAACAGCGGGAAACGGTACTCTACGTCCGCCTCAAGTTTCATGTCGCCTGTCTGGCTCGGGATGCTGAAGGTCTTATCAAGCGCTGCGGCTCCCGGACCGAGCGAACGGGTCTGCCAGCCTCTCATGCTGCTAGCGCCTCCCGCATAGAACTGCTTTTCATACGGCAGCGCGGTACTGTTTCCGTAGGCCTGGCCGATTCCGGCGAGCAGGCGGAAAGCCACGGCCTGCTCGTCGTCAAGTCCGAAGCGATATCCGCGCGCAAGCGCGATTTCAATCTTGGAGTACTGGGAGAAGGGCGCTCCGAGAAGCAGGCCCTGCCCCGCGGCATTGATCGGGAGGAGACCCTTGAACAGGCTGATTACGTTGCCCGACAGGTCGGCCTGAAGCCTTGCGGTATAGTATGAACCGGTAGGGATGGGCTCGGCGCTGCTGGAGTAGTAGAAGGTTCCGGCTACGCCTACGTCGGAGTGGTCCTGATACGAGTACTTCATGTAAGGGTTCTTAGAGAGCCTCTCAGCAAAGGATGAGTTGAGGTCGAAGAGCCTTACGTAATTGATCTGGAGCGGGTAAATCTGATATGAGAGCTTCCTGCGGTATATTCCGGTATAGCCGTAAGAACCGGAGAAGAGGTTCCTGGTATACTCCGGACGGTTCTGGTGGGAGAAAGACAGGTTGAATTCCGTACGAGGGACGTTCGAGCCCTGGAAGCGGTCGTAACTGAGTCCGAGGAAGCGAGGCAGGCTGAGGGAGGCGGAAGTACCCACCTCGGTTGCGTGTGTGTCGCTGTCTAACATGAACTGGAAGTTGCCACTGAAACCTATGCTGAGCCACTCTCCTCCGCCGAAGATATTTTTGTGATAGTAACTCAGGCGGGGCGAGACGCCAATCAGGCCGGAAGAGTTGGTACTTACTTCGAGATTTGTCTTGAAGCCCTGAAGCCTGGATTTGGTCAGGGCTACATTGCAGTCTACGGTAGTACTGTCTGCCGGGGTGAGGTTCACTCCAACGCTCTGGAAAACCCTGAGCGATGAGAACCTGGAGTAAGTGTTGGATACTTTTTCCGAATTGTAGAGGTCTCCTGGGTGCAGCAGGTTCATTCCGCGCAGAACGGATTCCCTGATCTTAAGGTCTTCCGGATAGGACACGGTTACCTTTCCGATATAGGATTTATGGATGGCTGAGGGAATCTCGTAGATTACCGCAGCCTTACCGGCCCTGCCGTTTGTATCTGCATAGAAGCGATACTGACTCTGGTCGATGCTGTAGTAGCCTTTTGCGCGCAGAGACTCCATGCTGCGGGCGATTTCCTCTTCCATGGTGACCTCGGAGAGATTATCTCCCTGGCGCACTATGACCTTACTGGAATCGGCCATGAAATCGGAGCGGAACTCTTCTGACTCGGGAAGCCTAAAGATAACCGTATCGATGGGGATCTGATTACCCAGTTCGACCTGGTAGGTAACCTTGGCTTTCTTACCCTTATAGGCGATGCTGGTATCTACCTTTGAGTCGTAGTAGCCGAGTTTGGTAAGGCGTTCGCTCATCGCGGTCCGGGATAGGGCCGTACTGCGTTTGTTGAGTATGACGGCCTTCCTCTGGAAAAGGGATCTGACGGGTTTCTGCCTTACATACTGGGAGAGTTCGCTTACGTTGAAGAAAGGGTCTCCGCTGACCTCGATCTTATAGGAATCGAGGATATATTCATCCTCTGCGAGCTCCACCTTCGAGAGCGAAGCGCAGGATGTCGACAGCCCGGCGAGGACTGCCAGTATGAAAAGCGGGCTGAGGGTCTTCTTTTTCATAAGCCGAACCGTACAAATTTAGCAAATAATTGAGTATATTAGCACTCTGGTTATGGTTAAGTTGACTTCAGCTGAAATCAAGTCTGTAAAAGCCCTGAGTGCGAAGAAATTCCGCGACCTGGAAGGACTCTTCGTGGTCGAGGGAGAAAAGATGGTCTCCGAGGCCCTCGCCTCTGGATTCAAGATAGAAAAGATATATCGCCGTGATGAGATAGGCGAGGAGCAGATGTCGAGGATAAGTTCTCTAGACTCCCCCTCCCCTGTCCTTGCGGTCATCCATAAGGCCGAAGCTAAACCTGCTCTCGCAGGTAAAGGCCTTTTCCTCGCGCTGGACAGCGTCCGCGACCCCGGCAATCTCGGGACCATAATGAGAATAGCGGACTGGTTCGGAATAGACGGAATCTTCGCTTCTGAGGACACGGTAGACCAATATAACCCTAAGGTCGTCCAGGCCTCCATGGGCGCCGTTTTCCGTAAGACTGTGATCTACTGCAACCTCCCCGCCCTCTGCGGTAGCTTCCGTCAGGCCGGGCTGCCCGTCTATGGAACCTTCCTCGACGGCTCGGACATCTATGCCGCAGACCTTAAGCCCGAAGGACTGATCGTGATGGGCAGTGAGTCGTTCGGAATAAGCAAGGAAGTCGGGACGTGTGTAGACTCCAGAATCAAGATACCCTCATACTCGGCCGGTCCGGGCGCAGAGTCGCTCAATGTGGCAGTCGCCACTGCCGTGACGGTAGCCGAATTTAAGCGCAGAAATTCCTAAGATGCTGATATACCAGGTATTGACGCGCCTGTGGCGCAGCGGTAAAATGTCGGGCTTCGATAAGGCCTCCTTCGACTATCTCCGCTCCCTTCGCGTCTCCCATGTCTGGTATACCGGCATCATCCGTCATTCAACCGACAAACCCTACGTTAAGGGCGGTTTAGGATCTCCCTACTCCATCATAGACTACTACGACGTCAACCCTTATCTCGCAGATAATCCGGACAACAGAATGAGCGAGTTCGAGGATCTTGTCCGGAGGACACACGAATCCGGCATGAAAGTCATAATCGACTTCATTCCCAACCACGTCTCCCCCGACTATTCTGATGCGCATGGCGGAATCAAGACCCTCCACCGTTGCGACTACGACTGGACAGACACGGATAAGATCGATTACAACAGTCCCGACAACTGGGACCGCCTGCTCGCGATAGTGCGCTACTGGGCCTCGAAGGGTGTGGACGGTTTCCGCTGCGATATGGCCGAGCTAGTGCCGGTAGAATTCTGGCGCTACCTGATTCTTGGCGCGAAGCAGACCTATCCTCAGCTGGAGTTCATTGCCGAGGTTTATGAGATGGGCTCATATGAGCGCTTCATCTACTCGGCTTGCTTCGACTATCTCTACGACAAATCCGGCTTGTACGATACCCTGCGCGGTATTATCTCCGAAGCGAATCCTGCCTGGGAGATTACCGGGATCTGGCAGAAACTCGGTCCCCTTCAGCCCCATATGCTGAACTTCCTGGAGAACCACGACGAACAGCGTCTGGCTTCCCCGTGGTTCGCGGGCTCTCCCGAAAAGGGCTTTGCCGCTCTCGCGGTGTCCGCCCTTTTCTATCCCTGCCCGTTCATGGTCTATTTCGGCCAGGAACTAGGCGAAGCGGCCCACGACGGCGCCGCCGGGCGAACCAGCATCTTCGACGACCAGCGTCGCATTGACCCCCTCGCTCCCCTATCCGAGCATCAGCAGAAAGTGTTGGACCTTTACCGCACTGTCCTGGGGCTGCGTGAGGAACTGGGCCATGCATCGAACTTCGATCTTTGTTACTACCAGAAAGCGGCCCTGGGCTTCGATATGAGAAAGCACTTCGCCTTCATGAGGTATGACGACAATAAAACCGCAGTCGTTTTCGCCAATTTCTCAGACAAGCCCGCATCGGTCTGCCTTAGGATACCTCCTCAGGCTCCGGGAGCCTTCGGCTCCGAGCTTGAGATGGAAGCCGGGCCGTGGGATTTCCAAATGTCTCGGAAATAAGTTAAATTTGTACGTTTTGGCAAACAAGTATTAAACATATCATATTAAAACAATGAAAGGATCTGTTATTATTCTTTGCGGCGGCGGCCCGGCTCCGGGTATGAACACCGTCGTTTGTTCGGTCGCCAAGACCTTCCTCAGCAACGGTTATCGCGTCATCGGCCTCCACGGAGGTTACAGCGGACTTTTCAGCCAGAATCCGCGTACTGAAGACCTCGATTTCTTCAAGGCAGACGCATATTTCAACAGGGGCGGCAGCTATCTCCAGATGAGCCGCTTCAAACCGACCCCCGAGGATTTCGAGAACAACTTCAATCTCGCTCTTTTCAAAGACAATGACATCAAACTCCTCGTTACCGTAGGAGGAGACGATACAGCATCGACCGCCAACAGGATCGCGAAGTTCCTCGAGGCTAAGAAATACCCTATCGCCAACATCCACATCCCCAAGACCATCGACAACGACCTCCCTCTCCCGGAGAATACCCCTACCTTCGGTTTCAACTCCGCCAAGGACGAAGGAGCACATATCGCCCGTACCGTCTATGAGGATGCACGCACCAGCGGCAACTGGCTGCTCATCTCCGCGATGGGCCGCAGCGCCGGACACCTCGCCCTCGGAATCGGCGAAGCTACTCACTGCCCGATGACCATCATCCCCGAGATGTTCAACAAGACCGGTATCAACCTCGACAAGATCGTCAAACTCGCCATCTCCGCTATCCTCAAGAGAAAGATCCTCGGAATTCCTTACGGAACCGTAGTGGTCGCAGAAGGCGTTTTCCACGACCTCGATCCTCAGGAAATCAAGAATGCCGGCGTTACCATGACCTACGACGAACACGGTCATCCCGAGCTCGGTAAGATCTCTAAGGCTGTTCTTTTCAACGACATCCTCGAGAAGGAGTTCAAGAAGATCGGCCTCAAGATCAAGACCCGTCCCGTCGAGATCGGCTACGACGTCCGCTGCCAGGATCCTATCGCATTCGACCTTACATACTGCTCTGAGCTGGCTATGGGCGCTTATGAGCTCTTCGCAAGGGGCGAAACCGGCTGCATGGTCTTCGTAGACCACGACGGAAACGCCAAGCCTCTCTATCTTAAGGACCTCCAGGACGAAAGCGGAAAGATCCCTCCGCGCCGCGTCGCTATCGAAGGCGGTACCGCCCAGAACTACTACAATCATATCTGCCACTACATCACTCCGGCAGACTATGAGGCCGCCAAGAAGTACGTAGCCAACCCTGAGGAGTACGACTTCAAGAAGATACTTAATTGGTAATCATTTTATGTACAGTCAGACACCTCGTCCCAGCGACCCTGGCCACCCGCGGCCGATAGCGGGGGGACCACTAGCGCGAAGCGCGTCTGGTGGGATGAGCGAAGCGAAGGTCGCTGGGATGAGGTGTCTGACTGTCCAACTATGATGTAATTTAATGGATAAGAACGAAGCTAAAGCCAGAATAGAAGAGTTGCGTGCTCTTCTGTGGGAGAACAGCAGGCGGTATTATGTCGAGAACATGCCGACCATGTCGGACTTCGACTATGATCACCTGATGCGCGAACTCGAGGACCTGGAAAATGAATGGCCCGAGTTCTACAGCCCGGACTCCCCTACCCAAAAGGTCGGTTCCGACCTCGAGGATGGTCCTGCCGCCCAGCAGGGCTTCGTTCAGCGCGAGCACCGCTATCCGATGCTTTCGCTTTCCAATACCTACTCTCGCGAGGAAATAGAAGAATTCGCGGCCAGGGCGGACAAACTGCTCGAAGGCCGCGAGTTCTCGTATTGCTGCGAGCTTAAATTCGACGGAACCAGCATCTGTCTTACCTACAAGGGCGGAAAACTCGTGCGCGCGCTCACGCGCGGTGACGGCCGCCTGGGAGACGATGTGACAGAGAACGTCATGAGGATTGCTAACATCCCCCACGAACTTAAGGGAGATTATCCCGACGAATTCGAGATCAGGGGCGAGATCCTTATGCCTTATTCTTCGTTCGACCACCTCAACCAGCAGAGGCTGGACGCCGAGGATCAGCCGTTCGCCAACCCGCGCAACGCCGCCTCGGGCTCGCTGAAGCTTCAGGACCCCGACGAGGTGGCCCGGCGCGGTTTGTACTGTATCTTGTACCATATCCCCGCCCAGAGCCTCGCAAGCGGCTCCGAACTGGCCTTGACGCACAGCGGCCTTCTCGAAAAGGCGGCTTCGTGGGGCCTGCCGGTCTCGGAATACAACAAAGTCTGTCACGGAATCGACGGGATACTCGAGTACATCGACTACTGGGATACCGAGCGAAAGAAGCTCCCTTACGCCACAGACGGCATAGTCATCAAGATCAACGAACTTGACTGGCAGCGCGAACTGGGCTTTACGGCTAAGTCACCCCGCTGGGCGGTCGCGTATAAGTTCAAGGCCGAGCAGGCCCTTGCAAAGGTCCTGTCGATCGATTATCAGGTAGGCCGCAGGGGCGCCGTGACCCCGGTCGCGAACCTGAGCCCGGTGCTTCTGTCCGGGACGATAGTCAAGCGCGCTACCCTCAATAACGCCGACCAGATGGCGATTCTGGACATCAGAATCGGCGACATGGTCTATGTAGAGAAGGGAGGCGAGATCATCCCCAAGATCACGGCCGTGGACCTGACCCAGCGCCCGGCGGACTCTCAGCCCGTCGACTTCCCCGTCGAATGTCCGGACTGCCATACCCCTCTTCGCAGGGGCGAGGGCGAGGCGAAGTGGTTCTGCCCGAACACGGACGGCTGCCCGATGCAGATAAAGGGCCGCCTGCTCCACTTCATGTCGCGAAAGGCGATGAACATTATCGCCGGCGATGCGACCGTGGACCAGCTCTATAACCTCGGCCTGGCCCATACCCCGGCGGACCTCTACGACCTTAAGGCGAGTCAGCTGATGACGCTCGAGGGCTGGAAGGAAAAGTCGGCCAAACGCTTCATCGACAGCCTGCGCGAGTCGGTCAAAGTCCCCTTCGAGCGGGTCCTGTTCGCCCTCGGCATTCGCTACGTAGGCGAGCAGACGGCGCGTGAGGTCGCCCGCCATTTCGGCGACATAGACGCCATCGCGGCGGCCAGCGAGGAGGAACTCGCAGCGGTCAAGGACGTGGGCGACGTGATAGCCGGCAGCATCTTCGAGTACATGTCGGACGCCCGCCATGCAATCGAAATCCAGCGTCTGAGGGGCTACGGCCTTAAGTTCGCGGTAGACGGCGGGGCCCAGAGCGTCCTTTCGGATTCGCTCAAAGACCTTACGATAGTGGTTTCCGGCAACTTCTCATGCAGCCGCGAAACCCTCAAAGACCTTATCGTCCGCCACGGCGGACGCAATTCCGGGTCGGTAAGCGCGAAGACCTCCTTCCTGCTTGCCGGAGTTAAACCCGGCCCCGAAAAAGTAAAGAAGTGCCAGGAACTTGGCATCAGAATAGTGAGTGAAGACGAATTCTGGGAGATGCTTCCCGAGGGAAGCCGGATAGATTCGTCTGACGAGTCGGAACCGACCCTATTTTAGCAGTGTATGAATACGGAGTTTACCAAAGAAGATTTCGACCTTATTGAGAAGGAATACGCTTCGCTGGCGGAGGTTGCCAAAGCCCGCTGCCGGACCGAAGACGAGTTCAAGGTGGTCCAGAAAGCCTTCGAGTTTGCGAACGAAGCCCATAAAAACGTCCGCAGGCGTTCGGGGGCGCCGTATATTATCCACCCCATCCAGGTAGCTAAGATAGTGGTTACCGAAATAGGCCTGGGATACAAGTCGATAGTAGCCGCCCTGCTCCACGACGTGGTAGAGGATACGGAATACACCGTAGACGACATCAGGAATCTTTTCGGACAGAAAGTGGCTTCCCTGGTCGACGGTCTTACCAAGATGAAGAACGTCCTCGACGAGGAAGACCGTACAAAACAAAGCGGCTATCAGACCGAAAGCCTCCAGGCCGAAAACTTCAAGAGGATACTCCTTACGATGAACGACGACGTCCGAGTCGTCCTCATCAAACTGGCCGACCGTCTCCACAACTGCCGTACGATCGAGTTCATGCCCGAACACAAGAGGGACAAGATCCTAAGCGAGACCATGTACCTCTTCATCCCGCTGGCCCACCGCCTTGGACTTTACAGCATCAAGTCCGAGATGGAGAATATCTGGCTCATCTACAAGGAGCCGGAAGACTATCAGGAGATTACAGCTCAGACCCAGGCCAAGGTAGACACTACCGGCCGCCAGATCGATACCTTCATCGCTCCTATCGAGGCTGCGCTTAAGGAAGAGGGATATAACTTCACAATCAAGAAGAGGGTCAAGACTCCGTATTCTATCTGGCACAAGATGCGTACTAAACACGTCACCTTCGACCAGATCTACGACCTCTATGCGGTCCGTATCATCTTCGATCCCAACTCGAGCGACCCTGTCAAGGAACGCAAGCTCTGCTACGATATCTTCTCGACCATCACCAGCCTCTACCGCTATCAGCCCGATCGCCTTCGCGACTGGGTGAAGCAGCCCAAGAACAACGGCTACGAAGCGCTTCACTGTACCCTTATGAGCAAGAGCGGTATATGGGTTGAAGTCCAGATACGCTCCAAGCGTATGGACGACATAGCCGAAAAAGGTATCGCAGCGCACTGGGCCTACAAGCGCGACGGCTATATCTCCGAGAACGACAGCGAGATGGATAAATGGCTCGAGAAGATTCAGAACATCATCAAGAGCCCGGACCTCGGTTCGCTTGAACTGCTGGATATCATCCATCAGGACCTGCTTGCGAATGACATAGTGGTCTTCACTCCCAAGGG
>CAJOJC010000022.1:0-23667 GCA_905234775.1 uncultured Bacteroidales bacterium
CATTGGGAGCGCCGACTCCGATTCCACGGATCTGGCCTTCTTTGCCGGATTTCTTGATAAGATCCTTGATAGCTGCGGCCAAGGTATCGATGAAGGCCTGAGGGTCTTCGTCGTTATCTGTCCTGATAACAGTCTGCTCAAGGACTGTACCGTGGATATCGACTACGCCGATCTTGGAGGTCTGACCTCCTACATCGACTCCGACTACGTAATTCTTCTCCATTTCGCTTAGTCGACCTTGATGTCTTTGTTGACGTTCTTCGAGCCTACGAGAGCGTAGAATACGAGGAATGCGAGGCAGGCGATGATGAGCCAGTAGCTCTGCATCGAGCCGATCTTGTCTGCGAGGAGGTTCTGCAGGAACGGGATGATACCGCCGCCGCAAACCAGGGTCATGAAGATACCGGAAGCTGCTGCGGTGTACTTGCCGAGGCCCTCAACCGAAAGATTGAAGATAGCGCCCCACATGATGGAGGTGCAGAGGCCGCAGAGTACGAGGAAGCCGAGAGCGAGCGGGAAGACGTTCTTTCCGACTGTGATCTGGATGCTCTCAGGGATGAAGATAGCGCATACGAGGAAAACGATTGCGACTGAAGACATCACTGCGAGCATGGCCTTCGAGCTGACCTTCGAGCTGACGGGAGCTCCGATAAGACGGCCAATGAGCATGCAGAACCAGTATGCGCCGATCATGGTACCGGTAACAGCGGGACCTACGTCGGGCAGAGAGCTGAAGTAAACGTTCGCGGTGTTCGGGATACCGACCTCGATACCGACATAGAAGAAGATGGCGATTGCGCCGAGGACGAAGTGACGGAAGGAAAGGGCGCTGTGGGGATCCTTCTCCTTACCACCGGCCAGACGGGCTGCCTTCTCCTCGGGAGTCTCCATATGGGGCTCGGGGATCTGGGTGAACTTGATGACGATGTAGGCGATGGCGAAGATGGCCATGGCGATAATCATCACGGGGGCTGCCTTAGCTACGGTCGCATTTTCGATGGAGCCGCCGACGAGCCAACCGACGAGGATGGGAGCGAGGGTTCCTCCGATAGAGTTGCAGGAGCCGCCCCACTGGATCAGCTGGTTGCCTTTGTTACCGCCGCCGCCGAGGGTGTTGAGCATCGGGTTCACGACGATATTCAGCATACACATCGAGAAGCCTGCGACGAAAGCGCCGAGGACATAGACGAAGAAGCTCTCGGCATAGCCGGACAGGAACTGGATCGCCACACCGACGAGACCGACCACAACGGCGGTAAGTGCGGTGAATTTGTAACCCTTACGACGAAGGATGAGACCTGCGGGAATACCCATGCAGGCATAGGCGATGAAGTTGGCGAGTGTTCCGAGCTGCGAAAGAGCCTTCGATGCGCCGAACTGGTTGGTTACGACCACGCCCATCGAACCTGCGAGGTTCGTCACGAACGCGATCATGAAGAACAGTGCGAACATCACCACGATAGCCGGGGTGTAGTTCTGTTTCTTTTCTACATTAGCCATAGTTGTGTTATTTAATAATCTGAATTTCTACTCGAGAGCCTTGAGGTTCTGCTCGTTGACGATCGGTCTGCCTTCTGCGGTGTAGGCGAAGTCCATACGGGCTGCGTAGTGTTCCTCGACCTTACGGCGGACCATCTTCATGGTTGAGTTGAGCATACCGTTGGCGATGGTGAAGCCTTCGTCGCAGATAACCACTGCCGTAGGAAGCCAGCGGTCAGGGAAGAGGGATTCGTGGATACCACCGGTCTTATAGGTATCGATCTCAGCCTGGATCTTGAGGAGCATAGCCTCGCGGCCTTCCTTGGACTTAGGATCGAGACCCTGAGCCTTGACGAACTCGGCAAGATTGTCCTTGTTGGGAACGATGAGAGCGATGGTATAAGGATTCTGGTTGTTGTGGAGCACAGCGGCCTCAACATACTTACTGACCTCAGGGAGGCTATCCTCGAATGCTTCGGGAGAGTACTTCTCGCCGTCTGCGGAAATCAGGAGGCTCTTGAAGCGGCCGACCACATAGAGGAAGTCGGGATCCCAAGGGCAGATGTAGCCCATATCTCCGGTGTGGAGCCATCCGTCGACCACAGTCTCAGCAGTAGCCTTAGGGTTCTTCCAGTATCCGGCCATGACGTTCTCGCCGCGGATGACGATCTCGCCCTTTGTTCCGTGGGGCACTTCCTCACCCTTATCGTCGCAGATCTTGCAGTCCATGGGGCGTACGATACGGCCCGAGGAACCGAAGATGGCGTGGCCGGGAGAGTTGGCGCAGATGATAGGGGTAGCCTCGGTAAGGCCATAGCCCTGGAACATAGGCATACCGACTGCGCAGAAGTAGCGCTGGAGCTCGATATCGAGAAGAGCGCCGCCGCCTACGAAGAACTGCATACGGCCGCCGAAGCTCTCGCGAACTGCCTTGAAGATGAGCTTGTCGAAGATCCACATAAGGGGCTTACGCCACCAGCGGAGGAAACCGCCGCGGTTGTAGTACTCGCGGTTATAGGCGATAGCGTTCTTGACTGCGAAGTTGTAGAGTTTCTCTACGGTAGGGCCTTTAGCTTTAATTCCGCTCTCGATGTTCTTCTTGAAGTTACGGGCAAGAGCCGGAACTGAAAGCATTACATGAGGCCTGGTCTCCCTAATTGCCATAGGGACGTTCTTCAGGGTAGCGAGGGCGTTCTTTCCGATAGGAACGAAGGCGATGCTTCCGCCGTAGGACATCATGGTATACATACCTGCCACATGAGCGAAACAGTGGTCCAGAGGGAGGATAATAAGCATGACGTGATTCTCACCGATGTTGATCACGCTCGAGCCCTGAGCTACGTTTGCGGTATAGTTACGGTGTGTAAGGATGATACCCTTAGGGTCTGCGGTAGTTCCGGAGGTATAGCTGATGTTGGCATAATCGTCCGGGCCGATGGACTGATAACGCTCTACGAAGGCCTGAGGGTCTTTTGCGAGGAATTTCTCGCCGAGGGCGATAACTTCCGACATCTTGATTTCGGGCTCCTGGAGACCGTCTACGAAGAATGCGGTATCGTCGAAAACGATGACTTTCTTAACATCCGGGCAATCCTTGATGATCTCGCGGATCTTGGGGAGGTGGTTAGCCGATACAAGGACCCACTTGCTGTCTGAATGCTTGATGCGGAAGATGAGGTCCGCCGCGCTGCCGAGGTTCACCGAAAGGGGAACGTCTGTTGCACCGGCATACATAGCGCCGAGTTCGGCGAGGATCCACATCGAACGGCTCTCGGAAAGGAGGGCGATTCTGTCGCCTTTCTCAAGGCCGAGGGCCATAAGACCGGCACCGATCTTATAAGCCGTTTCACGAGTTTGAGCCTGGGTTATTTCAGTCCAGACACCGTCTACTTTCTCCCGAAGGTAAACGTTGTCGGGGAACTGATGGGAGTACTTCTCAACGAAGTCAATAATGGTGATTCTTTTTTCTGCCATATCAGTATTAAAGTTTATTTTTTAGCGGAGAAAAGGCCGAACATCTGGGCGTCGATCATGTCTGTGATCTTCGCAAAATCTTCGGGGTTGTTTCCAAATTTGATATTATCTGCATCGACAATCAGGAGATTGCCGTCATAGTCCTTGATCCAGTTTTCATATTTTTCGTTCAGGCCGGTAAGGTAGTCTATACGGATACCCTTCTCATACTCGCGGCCGCGTTTCTGGATCTGGGCGACGAGGTTGGGGATGCTGGAGCGGAGATAGATCATTAGATCCGGATTTCCGACCAGAGACATCATGAGGTTGAAGAGATCCGAGTAGTTGTCGAAGTCCCTGGTACTCATCAGACCCATGTCGTGGAGGTTGGGGGCGAAGATTTTTGCGTCTTCGTAGATAGTCCTGTCCTGGATGATGATGTCGTCTGTTCTACTGATATCCACAACATCCTTGAAACGCTTGTTCAGGAAGTAGATCTGGAGGTTGAACGACCAGCGTTCCATGTCCTCGTAGAAGTCCGACAGGTAAGGGTTGAAGTCGACGGATTCGAATTTGGGAGTCCAGCCATAGTGTGCTGCAAGCATCTTGGTAAGAGTTGTCTTACCGCTTCCGATGTTTCCCGCAATTGCTATATGCATAGTATTCTCTTTTAAAAGCCTACAAATATAATCAATTAGTCCCGATTAAAAAAGTCCGTACATTTCAGCGTCTATTTTGTCCGTCACGAGCGCAAAATCCTCCGGACGGTTTTCATAGTCAAGGTTGTCGCCGTCTATTATCAGCAGGCGACCCTTATACTCCCCTATCCACTTTTCGTAAAGTTCGTTGAGTCCTCCGAGGTACTCGAGGCTGATAGTCTGTTCGTACTCCCGCCCGCGCTTCTGGATCTGGGATACGAGATGAGGCACGCTCGAGCGGATGTAGATCAGAAGGTCGGGAAGCTTCACCAGCGACATCATGAGATCGAATAGGTCCATATAGGTCGCGAAATCGCGGTCAGACAGGTTCCCCATCCGGTAATTGTTCTGAACGAAAATCTGCACGCCTTCGAGGATGGTCCTGTCCTGGATGATGACGCCCTTGTTCTTCGCTATCTCGAGCGTATCCCTAAAGCGCTGGGCGAGGAAATACACCTCAAGATTGAAGGACCAACGCTGGATATCGGAGTAATAGTCCTCAAGATAGGGGTTATAGGTAACCGACTCAAAACGGGGAGTCCAGCCGTAATACTCGGCGAGTTTGCGGGTCAGGGTAGTTTTTCCGCAGCCGATGTTTCCTGCTATTCCGATGTGCATAAGATGTCCGTGGTTTGCATTCTCACAAATTTACGGAAAGTTTTGTTACTTTTGCCTACGGCAATCCAGAGTTATGAACAAATGCTGAACATCCGTCATTTCGTTTTCAACCCCTATCAGGAAAACACATACGTTCTCTCCGAAGGCAATTCGCAGGACGCGGTTATCGTCGACCCTGGCTGCGAGCCCGGACATGAGCAGGAATCCTTCTTCGGCTGGCTCGAGGAAAAACGCGTAAGGCCGGTCGCAATCCTGCTGACCCATGCCCATCCGGACCACATCGGCGGGGTTAAAGCGCTGCAGCAGCGCTGGGGCCTGCCCGTCTACATGGGCGAGGCAGAGAAGACGGTATTCAAGCTCGATTTCGAGACCGTGCCGGTCGAAGACGGGCAGAAGATGACCCTCGCCGGCCTCAGCTTCGAAGTGATCACGACTCCCGGACACACCCCCGGCGGAGTGTGCTACTATCTTCCGGAGGACAAGGCCCTCATCACGGGCGACACCCTATTCCGCGGCACGATCGGCCGCACGGATCTCCCCGGCGGCGAGTACGACGACCTCATTGTCTCGGTGATGGAAAAGCTCATGGGGCTCGACGGCGAAGTTCAGATCTTCCCCGGCCATGGTCCGTCTTCTACGATTACGGACGAAAGAACGAACAATCCCTTCCTTCAGCCGTTCAACGAGCCTTGGGAAGGGATCGATTCTATCGATTAAACAATCTAGAGCTTCTGGAACACGCGCACCCAGTCCACCTCCATCGCGGTGGGCAGGCATGACTCGTCGACGCCCTGAGCGCCGCCCCAGTCGCCTCCCCATGCGAGGTTGAGGATGATGTAGAACGGTTTGTAGAAGGGCCAGCTGTCGTGGCCGCCTCCGTTATTCTTGTAGGTTAGAATCGCCTTGCCGTCCTGGTAGAAGGTCATATAGTCGGCTGTCCATTCCATTCCGTAGACATGGAATTCGGTCTGAGCGGTAGGAATATATCTCTCAGCGTGTTCGATCGATGATCCGCTATTGTTGTAACGATTGCAATGGATGGTGGAACTGCAATAATTTGCATGGTAGCCCACCTCTTCCATGATGTCGATCTCCCCATCTTTCGGCCATCCCGTAAACTGGGAAGGCATCATCCAGAACGCAGGCCATGTTCCCTTGCCCTTGGGCAGCTTGAGGGACGCCTCGATCCAGCCGTACGTCCAGCTCTTGCGAGTGTTCAGACGTACGGACCGGACCTTGCCGTCCAACTTTTTAGCCCAGACCTTCAGGGTGCCGTCCGAGACTTCGGCGATCTTTACACCGTTGTACTCGCCGGATACATAGTCCTGAAGCTCATGGTTGCCCCATCCGCCGTCGCCTGTCTGGTACTTCCAGTCCGCCGAAGCGGGCAGTCCGTCGTAGTCGAATTCGTCGTGCCACACGAGGGTATAGCCCTCTGGGGTGACGATACCGACTTCCTCCGGATCAAGTCCGGGCTGACGGATAGGAAGGTACGCCCTTGTCTGCCCCACCTTTATCACCACCTTCCCCTCGCGGGTCGCGGTAGTAGAGTTGGGCTTCACTTTTACCGTGAAGGTCCCTTCGGTCTGGGCGCAGTAAGGCGGCTCGATGCTGACCACCCAGTCTTCCTCGCTGACGAGGGAGATTCCGGGTGCCGAGGCGGTGACGAAGAACTTCTGCTCGCCTCCCTGCTGCTCGAAGATGAGCGAATCAGGAGAGAAAGCGATGCTGTTCTGCGGGACCTCGACCGGCTGCGGTCTGCAGCAGAGGGCGAAGAATATGAGGGGAAGTAAAGACAAAATGCGGATGGGTTTCATAAATTAAAGATTGTATTCCTGGAGGCAGATGTCCTTGATGGTGACAACTGCGCCTGCGGTACAACCGCCGAAGTCGAAGATAAGGTTGACGTTGTCGCAAGCGACACCGGAGATGATCTTGGAGGTAATGACGAGGTCTTCACCTGCCTTGATCGAAACTGCACCCTTCTCCCAGATGTTAGCACCTTCATGTTTGGGGCCACCTTCTGCCCACTGCTCGATCTTGAAGAATGCAGGGGTGTCTACGGTTGCGGTAAGCTTGAGCTGGAGAGCGTACTTCTTAGAGTCGGACAGAGCGATATAGCTACCTGCGCCAGGCCATACGAAGAATTGATCCTGCCACTGTGAGTTGGTTCCGTTCTCGAGGGTGACAGCATAAGAGTTGCCGCTCTTTACGAGGAAGGAAGGCTCTGCGGTCTCGGTCTCAACACCGTTCCAGTCGCCGCCGTTGCAGAAATAGTAGAAGAACATCTCGTTTCCGAGAGCGGCTTTCCAGAGGTTGCCCTCGCCGTTTACATCGAATACATAGCTGTCTGCAGGATACTCGCTGTCATCTACCGGAGGTTCGGGAGTTACAGGCTCTTCCTTGTCGGGAGCGTTGGTACCGTCGTCGTTGGCGTGATCCTTAAGGGTGATGCGGGTGATCTTGACCTCGTTGCCCGCCTCGCTGTAACCAAAGTCGAAGACGATCTTGATAGCGGAAGCGTCGATACCGGGGACATTCTTCATCCAGTAAATATTCTCGCCTGCGGGCATATCGTCGAGGGTGACGAAGAGGAAGTTGTCGTCGCTTGCGACATCGGTAACCTTAACGGTCACACCTGCGGACTTGCTCAGCTCGATAATGCAGGAGAAGTCGTAGTTCTTGTCGGCGGAAAGAGCCACATCGGCGCCGGGCACGAGGTGGAACTGGCACTGCCAACGATCTGCGCATGCGCCGGGAACAGTAAGGGTGTAAGGATTGGTGGTGAAAGGAACAGAGACCTCACCTGCCCAACCCGGGCTGCACCATGTGTAGCTGGCGTCCATACCGGCATCCTCACCTACCTTCCAGATATTGAACTGGGAGTTGTAGTTGTAGCCGTTCCAGCCTTCCTGACCCTCAACGGTGAACTCAGCCTCGGAGTAATCAGCCGACTGGCCTACCGAATTGCTGACATACATACGTACCTTGAAAGTACCTGCGTCGAAGAATGTCTTCTGGAAGTTGTTTCCGTTTCCTGCGAAAACGAAGTCGCCGGATTCGTTGGTGTACCAGATCGGAACAAGTCCGGTGGTTCCCTCAGGAAGAGAGAAAGTAACCAAAGTACCGTCTACGACAACCACGGGGGTGATGCCTGCTGCTGAAGGCAGACCGGGCTGGTCCGTGTTGTTGTTGGGATCACAGGCCACTGTTGCAATAGCAAGGGCTGCGATGCTCAAAAAAGCAAAAATCTTTTTCATCTTGTGTTGTTATTAATGGTTGTTGTTAATAGTTGTTCTGAGTAAGTGTACCGAGAGCGGCGTCTATTTCGCTCTGAGGAATCGGGAGGTACTTCTTGCTTTCACTCCAGGTGGCGGTGCGATAGCCATAAGTATCCGGGACAAGGACGGTAGGAGCGTCACCCCAGCGGACGAGATCCCAATAGCGCTTTCCTTCGCCCACGAACTCGAGCCTGCGTTCCTGCTTGATGTTGGCGAGGGTAGCGTCGACTGTGTCGGTGAGGCCTGCGCGGTTGTGGACCTTGTTGAGCCAGATCTTAGCGTTCGTAGGATCGCTGGTAAGGGCAAGTTCGGCCGCATTGAGCAGGGTCTCGGCGAAGCGGTAGATACGGAAGTTGTTTCCGAAGCGCATGTCGGGCGCGCCGTCGCCGGTGTTGTATTCGCTCTGAAGGCCCTGGTACTTCTCGAGGAAGTATCCGGTGTCTTCGTAGCGGGTCTCATACGCATTGACAGTGGCGTCGTAGCAGGTTGCATCGCGGCGGGCGTCGCCCACTGTGAACATATCGTAGGTCTCCTGACGGACGGGAGCGAAGCCCCAGCCGGCTTTGTGGTCATCGGCGCCTTCGGTCATGTTGTATGGGCCGATGAGCTGAGGGAGAATAGTTCCGCCTGCGCCGAGGACATTGTCGTAGGAGCGCACCTGAGCGTCTGCCCTATAGGTGATTTCGAAGATCGATTCCTTGCTCCATTCGCCTTCGGGCTTGAAGATGGTGCCATAGTCGTCGACAAGGTCATATTCGGCTGCATCGTCTATGATTTCTTTCATATAAGCGAGGGCGGTTCCGTAGCGGGCCTCGTCTTTCTGGTACATCACGAGCTCTGCATAGAGCATGTATGCGAACGCCTTGGTAAGATAACCGGCCTTTGCGTCGGGCTGACGAAGAGGGAGAACGTCGAGCGCGATTGCGCCTTCGAGGTCTGCAATCATCTTGGAGTATACCTCGTCTGCCTGATACTGGGTTCCGAGATAAGGATCCTCGAGATTCTTCTCGTAGTAAACGATGTTGCCCCAGAACTTCCAGAGCCAACTGTAGTAGTATACCCTGAGAAGACGGGCCTGCTCAAGCATCAGAGTTTCCTCTTCAGCGGTAATGTTGCCGGCCGCCTTGGTCCATCCCGTATACTGGATAAGGTCGTTGCACCTCTTGACTCCCGAGTAACCGCAGGTCCAGATTGAGGTCATACAGTTGGTAGGGAGAGCCTCGAAGTTCATCATCAGGTGCCAGAACTGGTTATCTGTCTTGCTTTCGCCGCCGACCCAAATCTGATCCGCCATGATGTCGCTCATGATAGGAAGCGGGTTGTACTGGCCGTTTGACCAGTCGGTCCAGTGGAGAGGAGCATAGGCGGCTACCAGAGCCTCCTGAAGGTGGTCTGCTGTAGTGAAGTACTCCTCGATAGGCTGGGCGGTAGGATTCTCGACCGTAAGGAAGTCGTCTCCGCAGGAAGCGAAGAGCACCGATCCGAGAGCTATAACTGAAATGATATTATTAAGTTTCATAACTGTGTCCTCCTGTCATTAAAAAGCTACGCTTACGCCTGCGGTGAAGGTGCGTGCCTGAGGGTAAACACCGTAATCTATTCCGAGTGAGGTTCCGCCGGATGCGATCTCAGGATCGAAGCCGTGGTAGCCGGTGAGGGTAAGAAGATTCTCAGCGGCTATGTAGACGCGGACGTTGGAGATGAGGGCCTTGCGCACAAGCGATTCAGGAAGGGTATAACCCAACTGAACGTTCTTGATGCGGGCGTAGGAGCCGTCGTAGACATAGAGGTCTGACGAGACCCAGTTGAACTTGTCGCCAATCACGAAGCGGGGGTAGTGGTTGGATGTTCCCTCTCCGGTCCAGCGCTGAAGCATGTAGGAAGGAAGGTTGACCGAACGGATGTCGGTACGGCGGGTACAATCGAACACCTGTACTCCGGCGACACCCTGGATGAGCATCGAGAAGTCGAAGCCCTTCCAGCTTGCCTGGAAGTTAAGTCCGAAGGTCCAGTCAGGAGTTCCCTTTCCGATATAGGTGCGGTCGTTGTCGTCGATCACGCCGTCGTTGTTAATGTCCTGGAAACGTACGTCGCCGGGATTGGCCTTGGGCTGAATCTTCTGGACCTCGCCAGTCTCGGGGTTAGTCCATGTGTAGGAGTCGATTTCCGCGGCGTTCTGGAAGATGCCGTCGGTCTTGTAACCATAGAAGTAAGGGAAAGGCATTCCGTTCTCGGCGCGAGAGATGGTACCGGTTCCCTGGAAGCTGTCGTAGTTGGCCCAGCCGGTGTCGTTGCCGAGCTTGATGAGCTCGTTCTTAAGGTAGGTGGCGTTTCCGTTAATGCGGAAGTTCCAGTCGCCGACCGAGTACTTGTAGCCGAGCTCGAACTCGACGCCCCTGTTGCTCATGAGGCCGACATTGCCGATAGGCTTGCTCTCGCCCACATATGAAGGGATGGGCATGGTCATCAGCATGCCTTCGGTGAGTTTGTTGTAGTAGTCGACCGTGAAGGTGAGTTTGTTCGCGAAGAAACCAAGGTCGAGACCAAGGTCGGTCTGAGTCGAGGTTTCCCAGCGGAGGCTCTGGTTTGCAAGGCCGCTGGCCTTGACGCCGATAGCCTCGGTCTGGTCCTTTCCGAAGAAGTAGTTGTTGTTGCCCTCGGTAAGAACGGTATAGCGGAAGTTACCGATGTTCTCGTTACCGTTCTGGCCCCATGATGCACGGACTTTCGCGTTGCTGAGTTCGGGGATTACTCCCTGCATGAAATCCTCCTTGAAGAGGTTCCAACCGAGGGAGACGGACGGGAAGGTAGCCCAGTGGTTGTTAGCGCCGAAGCGGGAGGAACCGTCCCGACGGACAGTAACCTCGGCCATATAGCGCTCGGCGTAGTTGTAGCTGAGTCGGGCGAAGTAGGAGGCGAGCTTGGC
Organism: uncultured Bacteroidales bacterium; assembly: GCA_905234775.1. The sequence continues at coordinate 10,956 of CAJOJC010000022.1, forward strand.
CTGGGCATAGGGTGCGCCCCAAGCGTTGCGGTCGCCGTCGGCCTGGAGGCCGTTGGTATAGTCTATATAAGGCTTGTTGATGTCCTTGAGGAACTTCGAAGAAGCTCCGAGATACTGGCCGTTCGAGGCTTTGGCAGACTGGCCGAGCAGGGCGGTGATGCTGTGTTCTCCGAAGGTCTTGGTATAGGTGAGGGTGTTCTCAACCTGCCAGACGAGGGAGTTGCAAGCCGAGCCGGAGGCGGAGGATTCCGTAGCCTGCTGGCTGCTGCTCAGGTAGAAGACGTCTGTGTAACCGTTGTCGCCCCAGAAAGAGAGGTCGAGGCCGATCGCGCTGCGAAGCTTGAGGCCCTCGATGATCTGGAGCTCGCCGCTGAATCCGCCCACGAATTTATGGGACCAGCCCTTGCTGCCGGGCAGTGACAGGGCCGCGACGGGGTTGACCATCTCGTTGTAGGAGCCGCCGGGGACGGTGAACATACGGCCGTTGGAGCCGTAGATCATACCCGCTGCGCCGTAGGTCGAGATCTGGGTTGCAGCTTCGTCATCTGTCGCGTATACATTAAGAATAGGAGAAAGGGCGACTGCCGATCCGAGGGGCGAGCCCCAGGTTGAGTTGGTCGCAATTCCGGTAGAGGTAATGTATGCGTAGGAGAGGTTGCTGCCGAGGGTGAACTTGTTGAGGAAGCTGCGCTCGGAGGTCTTGTCCATCACTTCGTAGGTAGTGTTCGAACGGAGGGTAAGGCGGTCGTAGTTGGAACGGCCTACGTTTCCTCCGATGATACCGTCCTGGCTGAGGTAGCCCAGCGAGAGGTAGTAATTGACCTTGTCCGAAGCGCCGCTGACGCTGAGTTCGTGCTGGCTCTGGGGAGCGTTGTAGTAGAAGATTACGTCCTGCCAGTCGGTTCCGACTCCATAGCTTGTAGGATCCGCATACTTGGGGGCCTGGCCGGAGTTCATCATACCCTCGTTGATCATCATCGCGTACTGAGAAGCGTTAAGGACGTCGAGTTTCTTCCAGGGGCTCGACAGGCCGTAGGAGAACTCGTAGTTGACACGCGCGTCGCCCTTGGTTCCTTTCTTGGTGGTCACAAGGATAACACCGTTTGCCGCACGTGCACCGTAAACTGCACCTGAGGCGGCGTCCTTAAGGACTTCGATGGACTCGATATCCGAAGGGTTGAGGTAGTCGATACCTCCTTCGATAGGCATTCCGTCTACGATGTAGAGAGGGTCGGAGTTGTTGATGGTGCCGGTACCGCGGACCCTGATTCGGGCCGCTGCGCCAGGCTGGCCGGACGAAGAGGTGACGTTGACGCCGGCGGCAAGGCCCTTGAGGGCGTTGTCTACGCGAACGGGAGCGGTCTTTCCGAGTTCGTCGGAGCCGACCTTCGCAATAGCGGCGGTAACCACGCTCTTCTTCTGGACACCATAACCCACGACCACCACGTCTTCGAGCATGATGCTGTCCTCCTCAAGGATGACGAGGGCGGCGTCAGCAAGGCGAACGGTCTTGGTGATGTAGCCGATCGAAGAAATTTCGAGAACGGCGCCGGCGGGCACCGACGGGAGAAGCCAGTCTCCGTCGACCCCGGTGATGGTGCCGATTGAAGTGCCCTGAACCACAACGGCCGCGCCGATCACCGGCAGTCCGTCCTGATCCTGTACGATGCCTTTGGCCTGCTGCTGGGCGAAGGCGGGTGCCACGCTCAGGACCAGGACCGCAAAGACAAGGGCGATTCGATTGAACAGGTTCTTCATTTCTAAAAAATTTACGAAATAATGTGACGCAAAATTAAGGAATTAAAAATTGCCACGAACCATACTAAATACGCGCGGGAGCGAAAAAGTAGACGCCTGAAAACCCAGGCGCCTGATATTCAATACTTTAAGTAAGTAAAAAAGTGGATTATTTGTGGCGAATTCCGATGTATTTTATCCGCTCTTCGAAGTCGTCGCGGCCGCTGAGCGCAGAAGCTTTCACCTGCGCACGGTAATTATATATAGTATTTACCGAGTAGCGCAGAAGCGAAGCAATGTGTGAGGACTGATCGACACCCAATCTTATAAGGGCAAAAATGCGAAGTTCGGTATTGAGTTTCTCTCCCCTCTTCAACTCCACTCTGGCTTCAGGGACGAGCAGCGCGTTGAAATCTTCGACAAAACTAGGGTACAGTTCCAGGAACGCGTTGTCGAAGGCAGCGTAGAAAGATTTCAACTCTTCTTCCATCTGGTCGCGGCCGAGGAAGTGGCGGAGTTTATCCAGATAAGACGAACTCATCGACAGGAAGAGGGCAAGGAATTCCTCCTTTGCGGCATTGGCTTCGGACAGGGCCGCAAAGGCCTGACGCAGCCTGCGGTGGTAGCTCAGCATCATCAGCATGATGACGATAAGGAAGACTGCCAACAATGATATAAGTACAAGGAGAATATTTCTGCGGTTGACCTCCTTGCGTATCATTTCCGTATAAGCCTTTTCAATTGCCGGAAGGTTCTTGGCGATCTGGAAAGGTCTGATCTTCGAATTATAGAAAAGAGCGTCGTCGAGCGCCACCTGAGTGTAGCGGAAGGAGCGCGCGATGTCTTTGTCCATGATACTGATGGCAACGCAGTACAACGAAGCATTGTCTTTAGTGGCGCTGCAGATATCGGCGATAGCGGAGCGGATATACCAGTGTATTTCGCCCTCCAGGTCGCCTTGTTCGCTGAAGAGAACGCCCATGTAGTAGGCTGCGATCGCATATTCGTGGGAGTCCTGGGGATAACGGGAGAGCATTCCTCCTCCGACCTCACCGGCGCCTATATAATTCCCCTGCTCGATAAGCTCGGTAAGAAGCATAGTCTGGCGAAGGAAGTTCGATTCCGGCAGATACTCGATCAGTCGGCCGCGGTAGTATCCCGCCCTTTCATCGAGCTCGCCGCCCTCGCCGGGCTGACGGAACTCGCGGAAATCGCGGCAGAAACGCTGCTGATACTCGTAGTAAAGAAATTTTTGCGTATCAGAAGTGAAAGAGGTCGTATCAATTTTTTCAGCAATCTCGCTACACTCCACATACAGACCGGCAGTACAATAGAGGATGGCCTTGCGGAGGCGGACCTCCGTAAGCAGGTCGTAACGACCCATCTTCAAAGCCAGCTTTTCCTGACTTTCGATGGCGTCCATCGCCAAATCGTACTTATAGGCGTAGGCCAGATCGTAGATTGCGCCGTATGCCTCGTAGCGGTCTGAGTCTGACGAGGTCTTCCCCGCCGCCAGGTCGTGTTCTATGTTCTGGATGCGCCGCTCATGGACAGCCTGATACTCGGATGCCCTTGCCAGCGTCTCGTCAAGCTGGGTCAGGTCAGCGGCGATATCGAAGCCCGCAAGGGCCACCAGAATAACCAGTGTACTTATCATAATACTTCCTTTAAATACTTCCCCGTCACCGAATTAGGGTCGGCGGCCAGGTCTTCAGGGGTTCCCTCCGCAACGATATAGCCTCCCTTCGCGCCCCCGTCCGGGCCCATGTCCAGGATCCAGTCTACGCTCCTGAGAACATCCAGATTATGTTCGATGATGATAACGGTATTCCCCTGGTCTACCAGTTTGTGGAGCACTCCCATCAGGGTCTTTATGTCTTCCGAATGCAAACCCGTCGTAGGCTCGTCGAGCATGTAGAGTGTGTTACCGGTAGACTTGCGGTACAGCTCCGCAGCGAGTTTCATGCGCTGGGATTCGCCGCCCGAAAGGGTGAGGCTCGACTGGCCGAGGCGGATGTAGCCGAGGCCCACATCGAGCAAGGCCTTGAGCTTAGGCGCTATCTTGGGGTTCGTTTTGAAGAACTCATACGCCTCGCTCACCTGCATCTCCAGTATATCGTTGATATTCTTTCCCTTGTAGTGGACCGCCAGGGTGTCTTCCTTGTAACGTTTTCCGGCGCATTCGTCGCAGACTACGGCTACCGGCGGGAGAAAATTCATCTCGATTATCTTAACTCCTGCGCCCTTGCAGGCCTCGCAGCGGCCGCCTTCCACGTTGAAGGAGAAGCGGCCCGCCTTGAATCCGCGGACCTTGGCGTCCGGCGGCTGCTCGAAGAGCGCGCGGATATCGCCGAAGACGCCGGTAAAGGTCGCGGGATTCGACCGCGGGCTGTGGCCGATAGGAGCCTGGTCGATCTCGATTACCTTGTCTATGTTCCCCGCCCCCACGAGTTTAGTGTACGGCAGCGGCTTTTGGACCAGGTGGTTCAGCTTGCCCTTAAGGATGGGCATCAAAGTCTCGATAATGAGCGAGGACTTTCCCGAGCCCGAGACGCCGCTGACGCCGATCATGGTCCCGAGCGGGAAACGGGCATCCACGTTCTTAAGATTGTTGCCGCTCGCGCCCTGGAGCTCGAGGGTAAGGCCGTTGCCTTTCCGGCGCCACGACGGGGTTTCCACGGCGCTGTGGGTCTCCCTGGCCGGGCCGCTGTAGCAGATTCGACCGCCCTCTTCGCCCGCTCCCGGACCCACGTCCACTATCCAGTCCGCCGAGCGCATGGTCTCTTCGTCGTGCTCCACGACCAGGACGGTATTCCCCTCGTCGCGCAGCTTTTTCAGCGAAGCGATAAGCTTCCGATTATCGCGCTGATGGAGCCCGATCGAGGGCTCGTCGAGTATGTAGATGACGTTGACCAGGCGCGAGCCGAGCGAGCCTGATTCGCTGGGATTCGCCGCCGGACAGAGAAGCGGTAGCACGGTCGAGGGTCAGGTATTCCAGCCCCACGTCGACCAGGAAGCCCACGCGGTCCGTAAGCTCTTTCAGGATGTCGTGGGAAACGGCCTTGGCCTTGCCCTTGAGCTTGGAGGGGAGAGTCGCGAGCCATTTCTGCAGCTCGCTGATTTCCATCGCCCCCACCTCCGCGATCGTCTTGCCGTCGATCTTGAAGTAGTTCGTTTCCTCGCGCAGGCGTGTTCCATGGCAGACCGGGCACTCGATCTTTTCGTCGATATCGCCCAGCACGCCCGGCCATGTCACGCTCTCCGCCAGGCTGCCCTCGCCGATACGGTAGTACTCTTCCGAGCCGTAGACGAGGGTCGAGACCGCTTCGTCCGGGAGGGTCCCGATCGGGTCGAAGAGCGAAAAGCCCATCTTCCGCGCAATCGAGCGGACCACGTCGAACTTGCGGTTTTCGCGCACCTTGCCGAGCGGGACGATTGCCCCTTCGGCAACGCTGACCGTTTTATCGGGGATTATCGTGTCCATGTTCACGTCCACTACCGTTCCGAGGCCCTTGCAATGGGGGCAGCAGCCTTCAGGCGAGTTGAACGAGAAGGTATGGGGGGCCGGCTCCTGAAGCGAGATTCCGCTCTTCGGGTCCACGAGATGGCGGGAGAAATGGCGGAGCTCGCCGGTTTGGTGGTCCAGCACGGCGACCGAGCCCTTGCCCATGCTCAGCGCGGTCTGTACTGAAGCGCGGATGCGCTGCAGGTCGCCCTCTCCAGGCTTGAGCTTATCCACCACGAGCTCAACGAAGTGATTCTTGTAGCGGTCGAGTTCGTCTACGTCGTTCAGTTCCTGAATCTCGCCGTCTATGCGGACCTGCTGGAAGCCTTTGCGGCGCAAGTTTTCGAAGAGGTCGCGGTAATGGCCCTTACGGCCGCGGACCATGGGCGAGAGGAGGATGCACTTCCGGCCATCGTACTCTTTCAGGATGAGATCGACTATCTGGGCATCCGTATAGCTGACCATTTCCTCGCCGGTCACAGGCGAATATGCTGTGCTGGCTCGCGCATAGAGCAGGCGCAGGAAATCGTAGATTTCGGTAATGGTGCCGACCGTCGAGCGGGGATTGGTACCGGTGGTTTTCTGGCCGATAGCGATGATGGGGCTTAGGCCTTCGATACTTTCCACGGCCGGCTTTTCGAGGATGCCGATGAAGTGTTTCGCGTAAGGAGAGAGGGTATTAAGGTAGCGTCTCTGACCTTCTGCGTAGATAGTGTCGAAGGCGAGCGAGGACTTGCCGGAGCCGCTGAGGCCGGTGATGACAACCAGCTTCCGGCGCGGGATATCCACGTCGACGTCTTTGAGGTTGTTCGCACGAGCCCCTCTTACACGTATGAAGTCCGGCCTGTCAGCCATTAGAGATTATTGATGTTGGTATTCATCCACTCGAGGCGCTTGCGGTAGTTTTCCTTAAGCCAGTCGACCTCTCCCTGATATGAACCGGTGACCTTGTACTGAGGCCAGTCGTAGGTATTGAGCCTGTTCCATTTGTTGTGGTTGCGCGCGGGAGCGTCTCCCATATCGGCGACCATGTCGTCTATCTTATTGTAGAACCTCTGGAAATCAGGATAAACCTCGTTCCAGCGTTTCTTCACCATCTTTACGAACTCCGGATCCTTAAAGAGGCGGTAGAACCAGCCGTGGTTACGGCCGTGCATATTCTGGTCCTTGATCCACCAGCCTTCCCATGGCTGCTTTCCGTCTCCATAGTAGTCGCAGTTTCCCAGACTAATGTCGAAGTCCCAGAGATGATACATCTCGAGTTTTCCGCCCTTAGGCAGAGTAAGGAAGGTACTCTTTCGGAGATTACCGTCTACGTCTTTCGAGAATTCCTCGACTATGAAGTAGTTTATGAATGAATCTACGTCGATATACTGCTGGTAGACATCCTGATACTCGCCTGCCCATAGGGCGTCTTCGAAGTCCTTGAAGAACTGCTTCGCTTCATTCTGCTGGGCTTCGGTAGGCAGCTCCGGATCCTTGAACATAATGGGGTGACCGTGGGCAGTAGTCCAGCATACCGGCTCGTCGAGGTTGGATTCAATCTCGAAGTACATATCTCCTGCGTCCACATTGATGTTCACCCTTTCCTTCGAGACTTTTTTATGTTCGATGAAATCGTACACTCCGAAATAAGTTCCGTTCAGGTATACCTCAACCGGAACGGCCTTCGGGGTCCACGACATACCTACTATCTTCGAGAGCTCGAAGCACACACGATTTCTCAGAAGGGATTTGTCTACCCAGTTTGCGAGAAGATTCCACGATTTGTCGTTTGAAAGATCGAACAGCTTAGCTTTCTCCTCGAGTTTGATCATGAAGGGAAGTTTAGGTTTTCCCCAGGGATCCCAGGTACTGTTTCCCCTGCCCCTTATCTGCATCCTTCCGGAGAAGTATTCGGTGTCCCAGAATTTGTGGTCCGGGTCCTTGATCTCGATAGTTCCGGGCTTGTAGTCCACCTTGCTGGTGATGGTTTTTCCGTCGTCCGTTCTAAGGTAGACCTTCGGGAGTTCCTTTACCTTGGGTTCCGGTGTCGGGGGCTCCGGTCCAGGAGGCTCCGGCTCTACGGTCTTTTCCTTGTAAGGCAGGATGATGTGGTTGCCGTTGCTGAGGCGGGCGTGGACTCCGTCTTTGTTGAGATAGATGTAGAAGGGATACGCATCCTCGTCTTTCAGGGCGACATTGCGGGTGATTCCAATAGGTTCTCCTCCGACCAGGTATTTGTCATTGCGGTCGAAAGCCACCACTTTCGGAGAGGAGTTAGTACAGTCCTCGAATATCAATTCTGAAATATCCAGATTGATCTTTCTCTCATCATCAAGAGTAAGGCGCAATTCAGAGGAAGCTACAGTCTTTTCGTAGTAAGAATGTCCCGTCTTATAAGCGGCAAGAAAATCGGCGAAACCGGCGGGCTGAGTCTTGATCGGCTCAATGAGCTGCTCCTTCTCCTCGCAGGATACGAGCAGAAGCGCCGCAGCGGCCACCATGTATAAAAATCTTTTCATTTCCAAACGAGTATGGAGTTGCAAGATAGTGATTTTTTGGCTTACTTTGGATAAAATTCTCAGCAGGTATGTGGCTTTGGCTAGCGCTCCTTTCCGCCTTCCTTCTTGGGTTCTATGATATAACTAAGAAAAAGGCTCTCGCGAAGAACGGTCCAATAGAAGTTCTGTTCGCCGCTACCGCCATCAGTACCCTTTTGCTGGCGCCCTGCCTGATTATCTATAGCGGCCCTTGGGCGCACCATTTTATGTTGATGGCAAAGGCTCTTCTCGTAAGCGCTTCGTGGATCAGCGGAATGTATGCCCTCAAGCTGCTTCCTATTACTACCGTCTCGCCGCTGAAGGCGACCCGTCCGTTTTTCGTGGTCCTGCTCTCTCTGATCATCTTCGGGGAGAGGCTCAATTCGCTTCAGTATATAGGAGTAGGGTTGGCGCTGTTATCCATAGGTCTGATGAGCGTCTCCGGCAAACGAGACGATGCCGGATCAGGCAGCCGTACCGGATATATAGCAATCTTGATTTCCATAGCAGCCGGTGTTGCGAGTGCTCTGTACGACAAACACATAATGGTGTCTATGCACCCTCTGTTTGTCCAGAGCTGGACCAATCTCTATATAACGGTGATAGTCGGTATTTATCTGCTTGCCGTCCGCCGTTTCTCTTCGGAGCGTACGCCTATCCGAATGGACTGGATACTGGTCCTTACAGCCGTTCTTATCACTGGAGCGGATATGGCCTATTTCTTTGCCCTCGGCAGCGAAGGCGCGCTGCTTTCCGTAATTTCGATCGTTCGCCGCTGCGCAGTAATAGTGACCTTCGTTTTCGGAGCTCTTATCTTCAAGGAGAAGAATCTGCGCGGAAAGGCCGTTGCGCTTATCGTTCTGCTCGCCGGCATGGTCTGCCTGATGCTCGGAAACCAGTAATATGAAGCAGGCTGTCGAATTTATCATACTCGGAGTTACCAAGGTCGGCGAGAAGTCGCTTGTCCTTCACACCCTCAGCGCAGAATACGGTCGCCGCAGCTTCATAGTAAGTGTTTCGAAGTCTTCATCGATGGCGCTGTATCTGCCTCTAAACGTTTTGAGCGGCGAGGTAAGCGATAACAATCTTTCCGATTTGTGGAGAGTCTCGGCGCTGCGGGCAGAATATCCTTTAAACGGTATCCGCAACTCGGTCTCGAAAAATTCCGTCTGCCTGTTTATGAGCGAAGTTCTGTATCGCGTCCTTCGCGACGGAGAGTATTCCGAGGAACTGTACGAATGGTGTCGACAACAGATTCTGGTGCTGGATGCGCTCGGGAATTCGGTAGAAAGTTCCGCGAATTTTCACCTTTTGTGGCTTCTGGGGCTATGCGGGGAGCTGGGGTTCAGCCCGCGCATGGAGGACCTGATGCCCTTTGCGGGCGAGCGGCTCGACGACCTGCGCGGGCTGCTTACGCTCCCCTACGACCAGGCCCTGCTGCTACCCCTTTCCGGAGCCCGCCGCAGCGAAATAGCCGAAATTCTTCTGGAATATTTATCCTATCACCTGGACTGCAGACTTAACATCCGCTCCCTTCCCGTTCTCCGTGAACTCTTCGGGTAATCTACTTCCCTCTTTAGTACGGGGGAAGCGTCCTTCCCCCCCCTAGCTCCCTGCGGCTTTCCTCACATCGGCTTCGCTCTCCTCCTTCTCATAATTCATTTTGTAGCCGTCAGGTGGAAGTCATTGATTTACAGGTAATTAGGCAAATCAAAGTCGGAAATTTGCGGAGGTTGATTTAAGTAACTCTCTGTAACACAGGAATATCCACCCAACGGCGCGAAGCATTCGCGCTTTCCCTCACGTTCGAATATATATTCTTAAGCCCCCGGCAGGGATGTTGTCGCGAGGGGTAGGCTGCGCGGGCTAAAAAGTCGGGGACGATTTTTTCGAAGGGTTGAAAGAGGCCGCGAGCGGCCTTACGAACGAACTTCCACAAAAACGTACCTGGCGGACACTCCCGGTCGCGACTTGATAGTCGTCAGGAGCGGCCGCAGGCCCTCCGGACTGTCTCTCACGCTCAGCGCCTACCCCCTTCGCGCTTCCATCCCCGCCCCGCGCAGGCCCGGTAGGCCCTCCGCGCTCATTTTCGCCAAACAGCCGTCCCGGCAATATGCCCCAGAATATGTTCTAGTAAGGCTGATGTTTGCTACTAATGCCGAAATCGGCCCTAGCCGTCCTGGTCACCAGCCCCAGAATACCTTCTGGCTGGGGTACACATTGAGGCTACTTGGCAGAAATCTACCAAATCTCCATTTCCGCGAAGTAGCGCCACAAATATTCGCTGCAAAATGCCTCACAAGCACTTCTGGGCTGGGGTGGGTGTGGCGCTGGGGCCTTCCAAAGGGGGTAGCGCCACAAATAAAACGAAGAATGTGCCCCACAAGCCACTCTGTAGGGGGTGCCCCGTGGCGCTACTTTGCTGAGGTGCGGAGCCAGGCGGCCATAGCGCGGAGGGCACGGCCGCGGTGGGAGATTGCGTTCTTGGTCTCCTCGGGGAGTTCTGCGACAGTCTGGTCGGGATAGTCATTTGCGATAAACACAGGGTCGTAGCCGAAGCCGCCGCAACCGGCTTTTTCCAGAGCGATGCGCCCCTCCATTACGCCGTCGAAGAAATGTTTTTCGCCATCAATTATCAGGGTAACCACACTGCGGAAGCGCGCGGTGCGGGGAACGGAAGGATCAAGCCGAGCCAGTTCAGAGAGCAACTTCCGGATATTGTCGTCGAAGTTGCAGCCCTCGCCGGCATAGCGGGCGGTGAAAACGCCCGGCGCGCCGCCGAGCGCGTCTACCTCCAGGCCCGTATCGTCTGCAAAACAATTAAGACCGGTGCGCGAGTAGATAAACTCTGCCTTGATGATACTGTTATCTTTAAGCGTAAGACCTGTCTCTTCGACATCATCCAGGACACCAGCCTCAGCCGATGACAGCAATTCGAACTCCGGGCCCAGAATCTCAGAAGCCTCGCGGAGTTTCCCCTTATTACCTGTTGCAAAAACTAATTTCATCTCAAATCGTCGGGCTTACGAGCGCGGTTTTCAGAGCATTGTCGTAGCGCAGGCGGAGCTGAACTCCTGCCGCCTGATAGTAGTATCGAACAACTATCTCCTCCTCTATAAACGGTATAATCTGCAGCCTTTCGAGTGAATCCATCAAAGGCTTTTCCTTTTCAGGAAGCAGTTCCCTCGCGTACGCCACGAAGCCCTCGTAATCAGCCTCGCTCAGGGCAAAAGTCTCCGCAGGAGCGATGGTTTCGTGGTTTCTCAGATAGTATAGAGCATATTGCTCCACGATTCCTCTCATCACCAGGGAATAGACTATGTCGTCGTACTTGGGGGCCTCGAGCTCCACGTCCGGGGTGATTCCGCCGCCGTCGCGAACGATGCGCCCAGCTTTGGTCTTGAATTCGTGGGTCAGCGAATCCGGAATTTGCGATACGCTGCCGTCCGGATTGCGGTGGGAATAGTCGATTGCTTGAACGCATCTGCCTGAGGGAGTATAGTACTTGCCGACCGTGACCTTGAGCTGGCCGCCGTACGGAAGGGGTTTGAGGCTCTGGATGAGGCCCTTGCCGAAGGTCCTGCGGCCCATGATCGTAGCCCTGTCGAGGTCCTGCAGCGCGCCGCTAACAATCTCGGACGACGAGGCAGTCCCCGAATCGACGAGAACGATGAGCGGCAGCTTCGTATCCAGCGGCTGCTCGTAGGTCCGGTAAACTTCCACGTCCTTGGGATCACGGCCCTTCGAAGTCACGACCACCGACCCGCGCGGAACGAAGATCGACACGATTCGGATTGCCTCCTGCATGAGGCCGCCGCCGTTGCCGCGAAGATCGAGCACGAGCCGCTTCATGCCCTGCTTCTTGAGGGCCGTTACCTGCTGCCGGATCTCGTCCGAGACGCCCTCGGTAAAGCCGCTCTGGGCGATGTAGCCGGTAGTCGCGTCCAGCATGCCCGCGTACTCGACGTCGGGGAGATGGATCTTCTCGCGGGTGACGACCACGCTGACGGTGTCGCCGGTCCAAACCTTCTTCACCAGGAAGGTAACGTCCGTTCCGGGAGCGCCGCGCATCTTATCGGAGCACGCCTTACTGTCGAGGCCATGGACGGTTTCACCGTCGATTTCGAGCAGCTCGTCGCCGGCATGGAGACCGGCCTTCACGGCTGGCGAACCGGCATACGGCTCGTTGATGACGACGTTGCTCTCGGGCGTGGGCTTGTAGATGATCGCGCCCACTCCGCCGTAGACCTTGCCGATCTGGAGCTGGAAGTCCTCCTGCTCTTCGGCCGGAACGAAAACGGTGTACGGGTCGAGTTCGGCGAGCATGGCGTCTATCGCCGCGCGCTCCATCTTGTCGATCGGGAGGGTGTCTACATACGAGCGTCCCAACTCCTTCAGAATCGCGTTGTGGATCTCAACCCACTTTCCCAATTTGAAATTCTTCGACTCCGCTCCAGCGCCCAGCGTCATCAGCAGCGCCGCAATGATAATGATAACCTTTCTCATATCAATCATATTAACAGTAAGCCAGCCCTCTCATGCGACCTTCGCGGCGCCAGCGCCGCTCACCCTCCCACTTCGTGGGCCCCTCCCTCTATCAGACCGAGGGTGGCTAGGGTCGCCTGAGGGGGCTGGCTTACTGTTCATTAGTATCATTTTCAGTCAATATCCATTTGTATAATTTATCACCACGATGGACTTTGTGGGGGACGGCGAGAGAGCAGCGGACGCCCTTCGGGGCTTCGGGGACGGGTTCGAATTCGACGCGCATGTCGTCGATAGTGAACTCTTCGACTCCGGTAGTGCGGCCGATGATCATCACTTCGTCGCCTACGTGGAGCGGAGTGGTCTCCACTGTGACCTCGGCGACTCCGATGCGGTCGAACCAGTTCGTGACCTTTCCTACATAGACTTTGCGGCGGGTGGCCTGGCTGCCGTAGACGTCGCT
>CAJOJC010000022.1:23776-25773 GCA_905234775.1 uncultured Bacteroidales bacterium
GGGAGTGAACGACCCGTCGCAGACGGCGTCCGCGGCCCGGCGGTAACACTCCGCACAGCGCCTCACGTACTCCGCGCTGCGCGCCCGCCCCTCTATCTTGAAGACCTTGACCCCGGCATCCACCATCTTGTCCATAAACTCGATGGTGCAGAGGTCTTTGGGCGACATGATATATTTGTTATCAATATTGAGCTGATTTCCGGTCTCAAGGTCGGTGACCTCATAGCCCCTGCGGCAGACCTGGAAGCATGCGCCTCTGTTAGCCGACGCGCCATAGGAATGAAGACTCAGGTAACACTTTCCGCTGACAGCCATACAAAGGGCGCCGTGGGCAAACATCTCTACACGGACGAGTTCGCCGGAAGGGCCTTTTATCTGCTCCTTTTCTATAGCCTCGCAGATTTCCTTTACCTGATTCAAGTTTAGCTCGCGCGCCAGGACGACTACGTCGGCGAACTGTGCGTAAAACTTCAGCGCCTCGACGTTCGAGATAGAAAGCTGGGTGGAGATATGGACTTCAAGGCCTATCTCCCTACAGTACTGGATAGCGGCGATATCCGATGCGATGATAGCTGAAACGCCAGCCTTTTTAGCAAGGTCGAGGGTGCGGCGCATCTCATCCAGATCTTCCGGATAAAGGCAGATATTCAGAGTCAAGTACGACTTTATTCCTGCCTCACGGCAAATTTTAGTTACCTCTTCAAGATCCTCCGCGGCGAAGTTATTCGCCGAGCGGCTTCTCATATTGAGTTGTCCGACTCCGAAATACACGGAATCGGCTCCTCCCTGAATAGCCGCCTGCAGACACTCGAAGTTGCCTGCAGGGCACATTATTTCCAGTTCTTTACTTTGCACGGCCAACCAACTTTTCCGCAAAATCTTTCAACAAATCGAGAGGCAGCCCGAGGTCTTTTACCGCCTCGAGGGCGCGGTCGCTGTAGCGCACGATTTCGTTCTTCGCATCTTTGTCTACTCCGTTGGCGACGTAAATAGCCTTGACTTTCGCAATCTTCGCGGCCTTTTCCTCAAGGGTCTCAGCCGGAAGCTCCATCGCCTCGAGAAAAGCCTTCTTGTCTGCGGTCTTTTCCAAAGTCCGTACCGTAAGCCAGCTCTTCTTTTTATTGATGATGTCGCCGCCTATCGGCTTGCCGAACACCTTTTCGTCGCCGAACGCGTCAAGATAATCATCCGCGACCTGGAAGGCCATACCGAGCTCATATCCATAGCGGTAGAGAGCTTCGCAGTCCTTTTCGGGGGCGCCGGCAATAAGGGCGCCCATCTTAGCGGAGCAGGCAATCAGAACGGCTGTCTTCAGACCGATCATCTTCGAATACTCTTCCATAGAGACCTCCGCACGGTTTTCGAACTCCATGTCGAACTGCTGGCCTTCGCAGACCTCGGCTGCAGTCTTGGAGAACAGATCCAGCGCTGCGCCGACCTTGTCTGACGGAGCTTTTGCAAGACGCTTGTAGGCATCTATCTGCATTACGTCGCCGCTGAGGATAGCTGTATCTTCGTTCCACTTTTTCCAGACGGTTTCCTGGCCGCGGCGCAGGGGCGAGCGGTCCATTATGTCGTCGTGGATAAGGGTGAAGGTGTGGAACACCTCCAGCGCCGCGGCCGGCTCCAGAATCTCCTGAGGGAAATCGTCGCGATAGAGCGAATATGTCAGAAGACAAAGTTTCGGGCGTATCCTCTTTCCTCCGATAGATATCATATACCTTAGGGGATCGTACAGTCCTTCCGGGCTCTTTTCGAACTGAATCTCCGCGAAGAGTTTGCTTATAGTCTCTTTGATTATCCTGCTGTCTGTCATAGCTTTCAAATATAACGATTTTTTTGTCACCCCCGACCTGATCTGGGGTCTAAGATAGCCGATCGCAGTCGGCTATGACCGGCTATTTATCACGGATGCCCTTCCAGCAGAGGCTGAGCCAGAGAGTGCGGACCAAAAGATGGGCGAAATAGGCGACCATCAGAAGGTGAAGAGGCAAGGA
>CAJOJC010000022.1:25825-29675 GCA_905234775.1 uncultured Bacteroidales bacterium
CACGAAGGCCCAGAGGCAGGAGTCGCGAAGGGGGCGCGAGGCGGTGGCGCCGAGGAAAACGCCGTCCCAGGTGAAGGCCGCGCAGCCGACCGGCGGCATCAGAATCAGCCATGGGAGGAAGGCAGTGCATGCGGCCACGACCGCGGGATCGGAGGTCAGCAGGCGCAGGACAGGCACTCCCCCGACCCAATAGAGGCCGATGAAGCCCACGGCGATCGCCATGCTCCAGATGAAGACGAGCCGGACCGAGTGGCGCATCGATTCGCCGTCGCGCGCGCCGATGAAACGCCCGACGAGCGCCTCTCCCGCGTACGCGAAGCCGTCGGTAAAGTACGAGAACAGCATCAGCAGCTGCATCATCACCGACGAACATGCGAGCAGCATATCGCCCATGGTTGTCGCGATCAGCGTGTAGCCGATGTAGACGCCGAGCATCGAGAGAGAACGTACGAACAGGTCGCCGTTCATCTTCATAAACGAGCGGAGTTCGCTGCGCCCGAGCGCCTCGCCCAGTTCGCGCAGACGGAACGCCCCGAGAACCCTGCGGTATTTCAGCATGCACACGGCCACGCAAAACAGCAGGCCGCAGTACTGCGCGATTACGGTTCCGAGCGCTATTCCGGCGAAGCCAAGGCCCGGCCATGAGCCGATCCCGCGGCCGAGGATGATGCTCGCGACTATGTTAACCCCGTTCACAATCAGGTCTTTCCACATCGAGCTCATCGAATCCTGCATCCCCACGAACCAGCCGCTGAACGTCATCAGCGCCACGGTCGCGGGCGCGGCCCAGATTCGGATGCGGAAGTACTGCGATGCGAGCGACTCCACTTCCTCGGTCGCCTGGGTGCAGAGAAGCGCCAGCTTCAAGAACGGAAGTTGGAGGGCCAGGATCACGAGCGCGATAACGGCGGACATCGCCATCCCCCTCCAGAATATCTTCGCCACCTCGCGGTTGTCTCCGGCGCCATAGGCCTGGGCAGTGAGACCGCCGGTCCCGGTGCGAAGGAAGCTGAAGTTCCAGTAGAGCAGCGAGAAGAACATCGCGCCCACGGAGATGGCGCCGATTGCTACGGCGGCTTCCGTCCCGGCGAGGTGGCCGGCGACGGCAGTATCTACGATACCGACCAGCGGCACGGTGATATTCGCGAGTATGCTCGGAAGCGCCAGCCGCAGTATTTCCTTATTCAGGCCGTTCATTATTTGCGGAACTTAGTGTCTTCCTCGAGCATCCCGAGGTAGGAGCTGTAACGTTCGGGGGCTATTTCTCCGGACTCGACCGCGGCTTTTACCGCGCAATCGGGTTCGTGGGTATGTGTACACGGGATGAACTTACAGTCGTCTGAATACTTCAGCATCTCCGGAAAGTACTTGTAGATCTCATCTTTCTCCAACCCGTACAAGCCGAAACCGCGCAGACCGGGAGTATCGATTACGTAACCTCCTCCCTGAAGAGGATACATTTCATAAAGCGAAGTAGTGTGTTTTCCCTGGAGATGGGCGGCGCTGATCTTCCCCACTTTAGGGTCGAGCGACGGATCCAGGGCTTTTATTATCGAGGACTTCCCCACCCCGGATTCACCGCTTATTAGGTTCAGACCTTTTTTACATATCTCGCGCAGCTCCTCTATCCCTTCGCCGGTCTTCGCAGAAGTCTCGAGAACGCGGTAGCCGGCCCTTTCGTAAATAGACCTGAAAGCATCCACCTCATCCTGAACCTCGCTGCGGTAGAGGTCTACTTTGTTGAGAACGATGGTCGCGGGGATTTTGAACATCTCGCAGGTTACGAGCTGCCTGTCAAGGAACTGGAGCTTCACTTCCGGGAAGTATAGCGAGACTACCAGCAGGGCCATGTCGAGATTAGCCGCGATCACATGGGACTGGCGCGAAAGATTCGCCGACTTACGGATCACATGATTCTTACGGTCGAGAATCTCGGTAATGACTGCGGGGTGTTCGGGGTCCGGTTCGGTATCGAATTCGTAACTTACGCGATCGCCCACCGCTACCGGATTGGTAGATGTACCTGCCTCCAAACGCACTTTTCCCCGCAGGACTGCAGGGAAAAGACGCCACTCTGGGAGTTCACTTAAAAGGAAGTGACTGCCCGCGTTCTTGACTACCGTAGCGATTCCGCTTTTCATACGGCAGCGAAGATACGCATTTTATTCAAGATACTTGTTAATCAGGCGGACTATAAGTTCATTAAGCTGCTCGACTTCGTATTCGCCGACGCTGGCCTGGATGTGGTCTCCGCCGATGCCGCTGTCATTGGTAAGGAACACATAGGTTCCGGAGGTAGAGACAGCGAAGAATCTGAGCATGAATTCGGCCGACTTATCCACTCCGCTCGCTGCGATGGGGATGATCTTGATACCCTTCTTCGCGTAGATTTCGATGCTGTTGTGGAGAGAGGCGATAACCTTATCGTTGTGGTGAGCGGGAGCATCCAGCAGCATAAAGGCTATCCTGCTGCGGGCGCTGTCGTCCCACGTAAGGTTCTGAAGGCCTGCTTCAAGGGCGGTATGAACCGCTTCCGGAATATCTCCGCCGCCTGACGCAGACTGTTTACCGACATACTCGGAAACTTCATTGATGTTGGTGGTGAAGTCTTTCGTTTTTGTTACATATTCGTCGCCTTCATCGCGATAGAAGAGCGCCGCGCTGCGGATAGTTGTACCCGCCTGAAGTTTTTCCACTTTCTTGAAGATGTCGATAAGATCGCTCTTGAGGAAGTCGATTTCATCTCCCATCGAGCCCGTTGCATCTACGAAGAATGCGATGTCTGCCTTGCGGGCAGTGATGCTCTTCGACACTTCATATGTATTATATATAGTCTCTTCAGAAGACCAAGTAGTTACTTTCGGAGCCTCTGCCTGGGCTACGCCATCCAGAGTAATAGTAAGTTCGGCTTCTTCCGGGAGGGTCTCATTCTTATAGAGATTCACCCAGCAGTTGGCCTGGCCGAGATTGTCTGTAACTGCAGTCCAGACGGGTTTTCCGTCTACATTGAGAACAACCTTAACTCCTGCCGCAGGAGAACCGGAATTGGTAACATTGACAGCGACTCTTTTAGAGGTATAGAAGCCCCAGTAAGGGCAGAACTGATAGAAGGAACCGTTACCGTCGTAGTACTCTCCCTCTTCGACGTTTCCGACTTCCTCCTCTCCCTGGGAAAGCATCAGCTTACCCCAGAACTGCCAGTTGTCGAGATCATTCCACTCACCCGCCGTAAGAAGTCCGGCGTTAGTGTTGCCCTGATTCGGGTCTTCTCCTTCTCCCGGAGTTGAAGGTTCAGCCCCTTCGCCGCCTACCGCATCCATATACTCTCCTCTTCCTCCGAGTCCGTCAAAGATTCCGTCATAGTCGGCGGAACATGAAACAGCCATCACGGCTCCCGCCGCAACGGCCATCAAACTGTATATTGTCTTTTTCATATCCATATTGCAAAAACTGCAATATAGATGCACCCCGCACCGCTTTCGTTGCAGAAAAAATTATTCTTCCGAATCGAGGAGTTCGAAATCGAGCAGGCGCTGTTCGAGGTTGGCGGAGGAGACGCGGATACGGACGGGATCTCCGAGGCGGTAGATCTTGCGGGTGCGGCGGCCGCGCAGGCGATACTTGTCCTCCTCGAATTCAAAGAAATCGCCCTTGATTTCGCGGAGAGGGACCATGCCCTCGATGTGGGTAGGTTCAATCTCGACGTACATCCCCCACTCCGTGACGCCGGAGACGTGGCCGTCGTACTCTTCGCCGATGTGGTCCTGCATATACTCGACGAGTTTGTACTTTATCGAGGTGCGCTCGGCATCGGTGGCGATGGCCTCGCGCTCGGAGGCGTGGTCACACT
>CAJOJC010000023.1 GCA_905234775.1 uncultured Bacteroidales bacterium
GAAGTACCAGATGTGATCCTTCGCCCAGCCCTTGGAGTGGCGGAAGCCTTCGACGCGGGTCGGGCCGAGGACCGTGAGCCCGCTGTCCGTCTCGCGATCCCAGCCGATGCCGGTTCGGAGGTCGATAAGTACCGCTCCCTCGCGCGAGCTGAACCTGTATTCGTGGATTCCCACGCGCTCGGTCGCGGAAAGGCGGGCCTTGATCCCGTAATCGGGAAGTGCTACCTGATAGAGGCCCGGGCGTACCTGCTCGAGCGCATGGTCTAGATGTGCATAGATATGTCCGATTTCCTTCTGCTTCTGATTGACCCAGCCCTTAGTCCTAATCGGCTTCGCGGGATCGAAAGGCATCAGGAGTACGTCTCCACGGTCGCCTATGCCCGTTCCCGAAAGATGTGTGTGGCTGAAGCCTATGATGAGGGTGTCGGAGATGTGGTATCCCGAGCACCAGTCCCATGAGTCGTTTATCTGCTGCGGCCCCAGGGTGACCATTCCCCTCGGCACGTTCGCGCCCACGAATACATGGCCATGTTCGCCGCTCCCTATCATCGGGTCGACCTTATCTGTAAGGGATTGTGTTTTGCTGCAACCGGCAAGAGCCAGCGCTGCCAGAGCTATGATAATGGTTATTCGTTTCATATCTCCCAAATTTAGCAAAAACTTCCCAATCCCAGAGCCTATTGGCTGAGGAGTTCGAGAGCTTTGTCGAGGGAGAGGGCCTGGTCGATGGCGTAGCCGCCATTGGAGGTGCGGCGAAGGGATGAGAGGAAAGCGCCGGAGCCCAGCGCCTCTCCGAGGTCGCGGGCCAGGGCGCGGATGTAGGTCCCTTTCGAACACTCCACGTCTATCATCGCAGTCGGCAGATTGTATCCGCTGATATCTGCAACGCGAATTCTACCTACACCATCGTCTACCACGTTCTGCGCAGGTGTGGGCCCAAAACCGACGAGATTAATATCGTAGATAGTGATCAGGTTTGCCTGAAGAATACCTTCGGCTTCTACCGGTAGGCCCTGCTTCCAGAGTTTGCGCGCAGTTTCGTAGACGCGCTTGCCGTCCACAGATTTTGCGCTGAAAAGGGGAGCGATCTGCTCCTGCTCGCCGAGGAATGACGGCAGTATTGAGCGGACGGATTCTTCGCTGACGCCGTCCAGAGGATATTCGCGGTCGATGGGCTTTTCCAGATCGTATGAAGGGGTCGTTGCTCCGAAAGACACGCCGGCAAGGTACCGCTTGCGGGAGCGCTGGAGTTCCTCGGCCCGCCGCGTGGCCGGGCCGATACACACCAGCAGTATCCCCGTCGCAAGCGGGTCCAGGGTGCCGGCGTGTCCTACCTTCAGGTTCTTCTTCCCGAAATGCTTTATCGCCGCATACTTTATCTTACGGATCACATCCGCCGAAGTCCAGCGATAAGGCTTATCTATAGGAAGAACGATTCCCTCCGGATAGTCCTCTATATTTCGCGACAGTTTCTCCATCCTCTAAAAACTTCATACTACTCTGCGGAAATTCCCGCAGAGTAGTACTAACTTTTTTACACAGGGATTTTATCGATGCGTCTCTGGTGACGGCCTCCTTCGAAGGGGGTGTCGAGCCAGGCGCGAACGATCGCTACGCACATCCGGTAGGAGATGAAGCGCGCCGGCATTACCAGCACGTTCGCGTTGTTGTGTTGCTTGACCAGCTTGCCGATCGCCGTGCCCCAGGCCAGGCCGGCGCGCACACCCTGATGTTTGTTGAGGGTGATGGCCATTCCGTTACCTGTTCCGCAGAGTGCGATTCCCAGATCCACCGAGCCGCTTTCGACTGCGGAAGCCAGCGGATGTGCTACATCCGGATAGTCCATACTCTCGGTCGTATCGGTTCCGAAATTAACAACTTCAATTCCGCGGCCCTTCAAATACCCGATCAACTTAGCCTTGTACTCGACCCCAGCATGGTCGCTGCAAATACCAATTTTCATACTCGAAATATTTATGAATCAGTCATCCCATCCGAGCGACCTTCGCGGCGCTCAGCGCCGCTCACCCTCCCACTTCGTGGGCCCCTCCCTCTATCAGACCGAGGGTGGCTAGGGTCGCTCGGACGGGATAACTGATTCTACATAATAACCGAACCTAAAGCTTTGACACGCCTGATGGCTTCTTCAATACCTATACACGAAATGATTTCATGAATTCCGAGGCCTGAGCCTGAACCTGTAAGGGCGAGACGGATGCAGTTCATCACCTTTCCCATAGGCCACTCGCGCTCGCGGATGTACTCCTCCAGATCGCGGCCCGACGAAATAGCCTCAAGAGCCATATCGTAGAACTCGCGGGTACCGAACTTCGCCAGATCCTTTTCTACGTACTCGGTAGGAGCGACGAACAGATAGGGCGCTGCGGTCCAGAAATCGGCCACGAAAGTCGCGCGGTCTTTGATCACGTCGATTACCTTCTCGACATAGGCGCGATCGCAAGTAACTCCATGGGCAGCAAGTATCGGCTCATACAATGCGGCCAGCTCGGAAGCACTCTTCATGCGAAGGTATTCCTTGTTGTACCACTTAGCCTTTTCCGGGTTGAATTTCGCACCGCTCTTGCTGACGTGCTCCAGAGAGAATGCGTCGATCAACTCCTGCATCGAAAGGATCTCCCTCTCATCGCCGGGGTTCCAGCCCAAAAATGCGAGCAGATTGACGAAGGCCTCCGGGAAATAGCCGTCTTCACGATAGCCGCGATAGGTCTCGCCGTCGGAGTTTACCCAGTTCAGCGGGAACACCGGGAAGCCCATCTTGTCGCCGTCTCGCTTGGAAAGCTTGCCGTTTCCGACCGGCTTCAGCAGCAGCGGCAGATGTGCGAACTGCGGACGCTCCCAGCCGAAGGCCTCGTAAAGCAGATAATGCAGGGGCAGCGACGGCAGCCACTCCTCGCCGCGGATGACCTCGGTAATCTCCATCAGATGGTCGTCTACGATGTTAGCGAGGTGGTATGTGGGCAGTTCGTCGGCCCTCTTCCAAAGGACCTTATCGTCGAGGGTCGCGGTATTGACTTCGACATGGCCACGGATAAGATCGTCCATCTCCACGACCCTGTCGCAAGGCATCTTGAAACGCACGGTCCAGTCCGTCGTCTCATCCAACAACCGTGAAACCTCGTCTGCTGGCAGTGTCAGCGAATTTCGAAGCCCGACGCGAGTCTCGTAATTGTAGATAAAGGTCTGGCCCTGCGCCTCGGCTGCGGCGCGGCGGGCGGCGAGGTCCTCCGACGAATCGAAGGCATAATATGCCCAGCCCTTCGCGACCAACTCCTCGGCGTAGGCGCGGTAAATAGCCCTGCGCTCAGACTGCCTGTACGGTGCGTGGGGATGCTTGGCCGAAGGCTCGGAGACCACTTTACCGTCGGAGACGCCCTCGTCCGGAACTATTCCGCACCAGTTCAGGGCCTCGATAATATACTGCTCCGCTCCCGGGACAAACCTCTGGGAGTCGGTATCTTCAATTCTCAAAATGAAATCGCCGCCGTGCTGCTTCGCATACAGATAATTATACAAAGCGGTACGCACTCCGCCCATATGGAGCGGGCCAGTAGGCGACGGAGCGAATCTTACTCTTGTCCTTCTCATTGCTGTATCCTCCTTATAGCAGCCTTTTCCTCGTACTCCCTGATAGTCTGCTCGTTGTCTGTAAGCAGGGCGGGAACCGCCTCGGGGTTGTAGTCGAACTTGGGCTTGACGGTAGTGCTGAAACCGATATGGGTAGTGATTTCTCCGATAGGGAGAGCATCGCCGGCGGGGCCGGACGACTTGTCGTAGACATAGTCGCTCTCAATCGAGATGATGCTGCCGAGGTCGATGTCCGGACCGAGGATCGCGCCGAGCTTGAAGCCGGTGGCGATGGCGGTGATGTGGATGGTATCTCCGATCGAAGGGTCGTCGTCCCAGATGAGGCCATGCTTGAAGTTGTTGCCGCCTCCGGTGTATTCGGCGATCTTCTTGTTGATCTCGTCGAGCTGGTTCATCTTAAGACCCTGCTCGTTGTTGCCGGCAGTGATGTTGACAAGTACGTTCTTCGCGGTCTTCAGGTCGTAGTCGTTCAGCAACGGGGATTCGAACGCCTGTTTCACGGCGTCGTCGATTCTGTTCGGACCGCTTCCGGAACCGGAGCCCATCAGGGCCATTCCGCTGCCGCGCATCATGGTCTGGACATCCTCGAAGTCCACGTTGATATAGCCGGGCTTCTTGATAATCTCGATGATGCTGCGGACTGCGGTCGCGAGAACCTCGTCGGCCTTGGGGAAAGCGTTCTGGATCAGCTCGTCGCCGAAATACTGGTAGAGCTTCTCGTTGTTGATGATGATCAGGCTGTCTACGTTCTTCTCGAGCTCATGGATACCGTCGATCGCGCGGGCGAGCACCTCGCGTCCCTCGTTGCGGAAGGGAAGGGTGACGACTCCTACTGTGAGGATGCCCTGGTCCTTCGCCATCTTCGCGATAACGGGGGTGGCGCCGGTGCCGGTGCCGCCGCCCATACCGGCGGTGATGAAGAGCATCTTGGTGTTCGGGTCCAGGATCTTCGCTGCGATCTCGTCCTGACTCTCGAGCGCGGCATTGCGACCCTTGGTGGGGTTGGTGCCGGCGCCGAGCCCGAGGCCGAGCTGGATCTTCAGGGGGACATTGCAGCGGCCGAGGGCCTGGGCGTCGGTGTTACACACCACGAAGCTGCAGCCCTGGATCTGCCTGTTATACATGTAGTTGACTGCGTTGCAACCGCCGCCGCCCACTCCGAGCACCTTTATAATGCTGTCTGCCGTGGGCCAGTCCTTAGGGGCTATGATGATGTTATCTTCAGGCATTTTACTTGTCCTCCTCGTGAATCTTTTCAATATTTTCGTCAAACAGGCTTCCGGTAATATCGGTCACTTTCTTGGTAAGGGTACCGAATAATCCGCCGCGCTTCCTATGCTCTTCCGGCTTCGGGCTCGGTTTCTTGACCGGCTCCGGCTCCGGTTCGGGAGCAAAAACGGTGTCTGCCGGTTCCTCTTCTTCTACGGCCGGCTCCGGCTCCGGTTCCTCGGCAGGAGCGGTATCGAGTTCCTTAAGTATCGCGCAGTTGATATAATCTTTGTCTCTGCAGAGTCCTATCATTGAAAGCTGCGACACTCCCGAGAGCGAGAGAATCTCCGGGCAGCCTTCAGTGCTGATTCCGGAGACATGGGGGAAGCCGACGCGGGCGGGGAGGCCGGAAAGCTCGGTAAACAGGGCGCTGGCGCTGAGTAGCTCCGCGCCGCCACCGGTGAGGACTATGCCTCCCCTGAGGCTGTCGGCATACCCGCTCTTTCCGATAAGGAACAGAGCAGCATTGGCGATCTCCCTCATACGGCTGCCGATAATCTCGGCCAGGTACTTGACGGGCAGCTGCTGGGTCTCGCCCGTACGCTTGTCGTGGATCTGGATGATCTTCTCGCCGAGCGACTGCAGGCGGTCCGGCATGCAGGAACCGAACCCGAGCTTGATGTTTTCCGCAAGCGTCTCCTGGATGCCGCACTCGAGGTGGATATCGCTGGTGACCGAGCTGCCTCCGAACGGGAACGAATCGAAGAAGCGCAGCACGCCGCGATGGTAGATGCTAACTGATGTGACGCCCGCGCCTATCTCGATCAGCGCGACTCCATGCTCCTTCTCGTCGCTGGTCAGGACCGTTTCGGCCACCGCCTCGGCGAGGAAGTACTTGCGCGAAGCGAGCCCGAGCTCGTTCATCACCTTATCGATATTGGCGACCGGTTTCTGGGCGCCGGAGAAGACCTTGTACATGCCCTCGAACTTCCCGCCGGTAACGCCGATCACATCGGACTCGGCGGCCTGGAACAGGTCTTCGGTCGAGTACGACTGGGCTACGGCGCCGTAAATCTGGCTGCCGGCCTTGATCCCGGCCTGGAACTTCTGGAGGGCGATCTCCTTGAGTCCGGAGACCTCGTCTTCGGTGATGAAGCTTTCGGCGTCGCTGCGGTCGATAGACTGCTTAATATCCTTGGTCGCAACCTTCCAGCGAGGGAAGGCAGTCACCACTTCGTGGATGTTGACGTCGAGCGCTTCCTCGGCTTCACGAATCAGCCTGCCGAGAGGCTCGCATACCTGCTTGGGGTTAAAGATGGTACCGCGCCGGATTCCCCTGGACTCCGCCTCGCGGTAGTGGACGACTTCCGCTATTCCGTCGACCACCTGGCACACTGAGAGCGAGATTTTCGAGTCTCCCAGATCTACTGCCGCTATAAATCTTTCCTGCATATTATTTGACCTTTGTATTTTACATTCACTGTATGATAAGGATCATCGGCGCGCAAAGGAGCGATGGAGCTGAAGTACTTTTCCATCGCCGCGAACTTCCTCGCGCTTTCGCCGAAGTCCCCGTAGATAATTTTCAATCCGTCGCCCAGAAGGATAAAATCGCCGTTGGTCTCAACCGCATAACCTTCGACCCTTCCGCTCCAGACATTGCTGCCTGAAATCTTCTTGACAAGCGCGATCGCCTGGGCCAGCCACTCCGGGTCGAAGCCCAGCTTAGGGTCGCATGAAATCACCGGAACGTCGGCTACGTAATCGCCGCTGAGCGGGAAGATATTCCCGTCGCAGTCGGTGTAGTAACCGTTGCCCTTGTAGTCGAAGCGAAGAACCGGATCACGCTGCTCTACGAGTGCGTGGAGGACTCCGTCATCGGTAATCCACACTTCTGCGTTGCGGACCTCGGGCTTTTTCTCGAGCATCTGTTCGATGCTGCCGATATTTACGTCTTCCAGCCTCTGGCCGATGTATATTCCGTAGAAATTGTCTATTCCGGCGCGGATCTGATCCTCGCTGAGGAACTGATGAGGGCCCGGAACGCTCACCTGAAGCTCCCGGCAGGAGATTCCGTGGCGCTCCTCCTTCGAAACGTGTAACAGCACTCCCATCCCGGCGAAGAACACCAGGAAGAACAGTACGGTCAACACTATCGAAGCGGCCTTTTTCATACGCGTTCTTTCAATAATGTAGCGATAGACTGTACAAGCCTGTCAATATTTCCTGCACCGAATGTAACGAGAACGTTTACATCCGAGCATTTGCGTACCCAATCGAGCAGCTCTCTGTAGGGGACGAGCTCCTTCTCGGGCGCGGTAATGTCTTTCAAAATCATTTCCGACGTGACCCCAGGAATAGGCTCCTCGCGGGCAGGGTAGATGTCCAGCAGGACAACCCTGTCACACAGGCTCAGCGCGCGTGCGAACTCGGGCGCGAAATCGCGGGTACGGGTATACAGGTGCGGCTGGAAAATCGCCGTGAGCTTGCGGCCCGGGAAAATCGCCTTGATCGTGCGGATCGAAGCCTCGAGCTCGGCCGGATGGTGGGCGTAGTCGTCGAGGAACGTCAGCGAAGGGGTGTTGACGTACTCCTCCAGCCTGCGGTGGGCCCCCAGGTAGCTGCCGATCGCCTTGCGAATCGCGTCCGGTTCGGTCCCATGGCAAAGGCAGATCGCAGCCGCCGCGACCGCGTTCTCAACGTTCAGCGCGCCGAGAGTGCCCGTCCGGATGTCGGCAATCACGCCGTCCGGATGGACCAGGTCGAAGGTATAGTGGCCGTCGCCGCCAAGGCGCATGTTCGAGGCGTGGAAGTCTGCACGCGGATCGTCCAGCGAATACGAAAACATTCGGGCCGAAGTCACGTCCGGCGCGAGCGGCAGCCCGATCTTATGGATCAGGACCTCGCTGACCTGCGATGCGAACTGACGGTAGGCCTCCTGAACATGGGCGAGGTCGCCGTAGATATCGAGATGGTCGGCGTCCATGGCCGTAATCGCCGCGATCGCAGGGTGGAGCCTGAGGAACGAGCGGTCGAACTCGTCCGCCTCCGCCACCGCGACCGGGTTGTGGCTCATGAGCATGTTCGTCCCGTAGTTGCGCGAGACCCCGCCGAGGAACGCCGAGCAGCCTTCGCCGCTGTCTGTGAGGATGTGGGCGACCAGGGTCGAGGTAGTCGTCTTGCCGTGGGTTCCCGCGACCGCCAGACACTTCTGTCCGGAGGTTATCTCGCCGAGAATCTGCGAGCGCTTGAGGACGTTGTATCCGCCCGCTCGAACGGCCTTGAGCTCGCCCAGGTCGTCGGGGATGGCGGGGGTATAGACGACGAGCGTATCGCTGACGTCGGTGGGAATCAGGTCCGGGCGGTCCTCGTAATGGACGGGGATGCCTTCGGCCTCAAGTTCGCGGGTCAGGTCGCTCGGGGTCTTGTCGTATCCGGCCACGGCGTAGCCCTTGAACTTGAACCAGCGCGCGAGTGCGCTCATGCCGATTCCGCCGATTCCTATGAAATAAACCTTTTTCACTGTGCTACCAATTTATAAGCTTCGTCTACGATGATCGTGGCCGCATCGGGCAGCGCCATCCCGAGGGCGCCCCGGCCAATCTGCTCGAGCCTGCCCTCGTCGTGGATTACTTCCATCGCGAGCGGCATGAGCTCGGCCCCGGCCGCCGCATCTTTTACGATAAGCCCTGCTTCCTTTCGGACCAGCGCCATCGCGTTGTGGGTTTGATGATCCTCGGCCACGTTGGGCGAGGGAACGAATATACACGGCTTGCCGGCCACGCAAATCTCCGACACGCTCGAGGCGCCCGAACGCGAGACGATCAGGTCTGCCGCCGCATAGGCGAGGTCCATCCGGTCGATGAACGCACTCCAGTGGATATTCGGCAGCTGCCGGCCCTCCATGAACGCACGGACGTCCGGCTCGTAGTACTTGCCGCACTGCCAGATGACTTCGACATCTTCGCCGCCCGGGCAGCCTGCCTCGATCCAGGCTTTCATCGTCCGGTTGAGGGTGCCGCATCCGAGGCTGCCGCCGATCACGAGCAGCTGACGGCGCTTCGGGTCGAGCCCGTAGTGTTTCACGGCCTCGGCTTTCATCTCGGGCGTCGCGCGCTTGATCGAAGAGCGGATGGGGTTGCCGCTCATGACTATCTTGTCGGCAGGGAAGAACTTCTCCATCCCTTCGTAGGCTACGCAGATGCAGCCGACCTTGTCGCCGAGCATCTTGTTGGTGAGGCCGGCGAAGCCGTTCTGCTCCTGAATGAGCGATGGAACTCCGAGCTTGGTTGCCGCGAAGAGCAGGGGAGCGCTGGCGTAGCCGCCGACTCCGACCGCGATGTCGGGCTTGAAATTCCTGACGAGTTTGCGGGCGCGGGCGTTGCTGATGAGGATCTTGAAGGGCACCTGGATGTCGTTCCAGATGTTCTTGAGAGTGAGGCGGCGCTGAAGTCCGCAGATGGGAAGACCCACGATCTTGTATCCTGCCGCGGGGACTTTTTCCATCTCCATCTTGCCGTTGGCTCCTACGAACAGGATCTCGGTCTCAGGGTTAACTTCCTTGAAACGATTGGCGATAGAGATGGCGGGGAAGATGTGTCCTCCGGTTCCGCCGCCGCTGATAATGACCTTTAATTTTTTATATGCTGTCATATATGTCCTCGTTTTCTTCGGTTTCTTCAATATCGTCGTACTCTCCGCTGTCGAACGAATCCAGATCCGCCAGGCTGGCTTCTACGTTGTCGTGGAGATCGATGAGCGGACTTGCCTTCTTCGTCTCTGTCTCGATCTTACGGTTTGAGATCCTGCTTATAGAGAGGATGATTCCGAACGCGATGCAGAAACAGACGAAGGCAGAGGCGCCGTGGCTCAGCAGAGGCAGTGTTTGACCTGTCAGGAGTCCTACGTCTGCATTGACTATGATATGAATCATGGCCTGGCCGGAAATAAGCAGCACCAGACCCATCACCGCACATTTCGCAAAGAGGTTGGTGCCGCAGTTTCTGACTATCAGCACCCCTCGCGCAATGAGCGATATATACAGGATCATAACGGCCATGCCTCCCAGCCAGCCGTATTCTTCAAGGATGAAGCTGAACATGTAGTCTTCCGACATGTCGGGGACTACGTAGCGTTGGGTACTCTGTCCGGGGCCCTTTCCGATGAATCCGCCCTGCTGGATAGCGATCTTCGCGCTATAGGGCTGGCGGAGTTTGTCGAGGGCCTTCTGGCGGGCGGCCAGGTCGTTCCCGGCTTCATGGTACTCCTTTACATAGTTGTGGTGTCCCAGACGGGTCGCGAAAAGACCTATGCGCTGGAACATAACGTGGTCGGAATTCTTGGTAAGGCTGTACATTCCGAACGCGCCTACGAAGAGCATGACGCCCACCGCGCCGGCTATGAAGATTTCCTTGACCTCGCCGGTTCCGATTGCGATAGTAAGGACCATCACGAGGCCTATCATGAGCGCCGCGGTGTTGGAGCCCTTCATGACCATCAACATCACTATGATCGCCGGAATGTAAAGATAAATGATCTTCTTTGTCAACTTATTCTTTACCCAGTGCATGTGGTCGAGCTCCGAGAGCTTGTTCAGCAGCTTGAAGTCGTCTTTCTTGATGGCGTCTACCGCCCAGGCTATGTACATGATCATCGCGACTTTCGCGATCTCGAATACGTGGACCTGGATTCCCTTGACCTTAAGGAAACGGACAGCGCCGTTGATTTCAGGGGCGGTGATGAAGTTGCCTACACCTCCGAGCACAAGGATAAACAGGAAAGCGAACGCTACGAAGAAGCCCAGACTGGATACCTTCCGGAAGAACTCAATGCTCCTTATCTGGTAACAGATGAAGATCAGGACCAGTCCGATACCTACGATCATGAGGTGGTCCTTGACTATATCTATTCTGTCCGTAGTAGGGGTGATAAGGCGCGACGAGCTCGAGAAGATGCAGACGATAGAGAAGAGGATGAGCATTAGTACGATGATGAGCACCACCTTATCGCCGGCGAAATTCTCGATGAAGTTCCAGACTTTCTTTCCCTTGCCGCTCATTTGTTACAGGTTTCTTACAGCGTCCTTGAACTTTTCTCCACGGTCTTCGTAGCAGGTGAACAGGTCGAAGCTGGCGCAGCAGGGGCTGAGGAGAACCACGTCTCCCGGCTGGGCGAACGCCGCTGACGCCTTGACCGCCTCTTCGGCCGACAGGGTGTCTACTATCTTGTCCGAACCTACGATGTTTTCGAAGGCTTCGTGGAATTTCTTATTGTCTATGCCCATACAGACGATAGCGCGGACCTTCTCCTTCACGAGAGGCTTCAGGACTTCGTAGTCGTTGCCTTTGTCCGTTCCGCCTACTATCCACACTACCGGCTTGGTCTGGCAGTCGAGGGCGTACCACGCAGCGTCTACATTGGTAGCCTTGCTGTCGTTGATATAAAGGACATCTCCCACCTCCAACACCGGCTCGAGCCTGTGTTCGATGGGCTGGAAGGTCTTGAGACTCTTCCTGATGACTTCGTTGCGGATGCCTGCCGCCTTGGCTGCAAGAGCCGCCGCCATCGAGTTGTAGATGTTGTGTTTTCCGCCGAGGGCGAGTTCGCTGAGGTAGATCTCGCTTTCGTCTTCGCCGTAGCGCATCACTATCTTCTGGCCTTCGAGGAAGGCGCCCTGCTCTACCTCATGTGTCTGCGACATGGGCAGCATGCGGGCCTGGAGAACGATCTTGCTCAGATGATCGATCGTAATCTTGTCGTCCGAGTCGAATATGAAGCAGTCTTCGGGCCTGAGGTTGCGCGTGATGCGGAACTTCGAGCGCACGTAGTTCTCCATATTGTAGTCGTAACGGTCGAGATGGTCGGGGGTGATGTTGGTGATGATGGCGATATCAGGCCGGAAGTCATAGCAGCCGTCGAGCTGGAAACTGCTTATTTCCAGAACGTAGTAGTCGTGCTGTTCGGTAGCCACCTGCAGGGCGTAGCTCTTGCCGATATTGCCGCCGAGGCCTACGTTGAGGCCGGCCTCCTTCAGGAGGTAGTAGATGATTGAGGTGGTAGTAGTCTTGCCGTTGGATCCGGTGATACAGATCTTCTTCGCGCTGTCGTAGCGGGCAGCGAACTCGATCTCGGAGACTACATGGATGCCCTTGTCCCTGAGCTTGCGAACCATGGGTGCGGTCTCGGGGATACCGGGGCTCTTGACGACCTCGTCTGCGTTAAGCACCTTCTCCTCGGTGTGGCCGCCTTCCTCATAGGCGATCTGCCAGTTGTCTAGCAGCGCCCTATATTCGTCTTTCAGCTTTCCGTTGTCGGACAGAAAGACATCAAATCCTTTTACTTTTGCGAGGACCGCGGCACCCACGCCGCTCTCGGCCCCGCCGAGTACAACAATTCTTGACATAAGCCTACCTTATCTTCAATAGTGCCAATGTTCCTACTGCCAGAACGATTCCTACGAGCCAGAAGCGCACGACGATTCGAGGCTCGGGGATGCTCTGTTTCTGGTAATGGTGGTGGAGCGGAGCCATCAGGAACAGCCTGCGGCCCTCTCCGTACTTGCGTTTAGTATACCTGAAATATCCCCTCTGGAGTATCACGGAAATGCTTTCCGCGAGGAAAATGCCGCAGAGGATGGGAAGAAGCAGCTCTTTGCGGATGAGCACTGCGCTGACGCCGATCACTCCTCCTATCATCAGGCTTCCGGTGTCGCCCATGAAGACCTGGGCGGGGAAGGTGTTGAACCAGAGGAAGCCCACCAGCGCTCCCACGAACGCCGCCATGAACACGGCAGTCTCGCCGGAGCCAGGGATGTACATGATATTCAGGTAGCCCGCGTCGATGACGTTGCCGCCGAGCCACGCGAGGATACCGATCACCACTCCCACTATCGCCGATGTTCCGGCCGACAGGCCGTCCATTCCGTCGGTGAGGTTGGCGCCGTTGGAGCAAGCGAGGATGATGAAGATGATCACCAGCGCATACAGCGCCCAGCGGCAGTACCATCCGAATGCGCCCTTGAAGGGGATGAGGTACTTGTAGTCGAACTCATGGCTCTTGACGAAGGGGATGGTGGTTTTCGTGCTCTTGATTACATCTTCGGAGACATAGCGGCCATGGTCGACTGCTCCGGAAGGAGTGCCGTCTTCGATGGTCTGTTCGGTCGCGGCCTGCTCCACTTCCTGGCGGACGACGATGTTCGGGCTGAAACACACGGT
The DNA here is from genome assembly GCA_905234775.1 of uncultured Bacteroidales bacterium. The sequence goes on from CAJOJC010000023.1 coordinate 13,032, forward strand.
CCCGGCGATGATGATGCCGAGGACGAACTGGCCGGCGAGCTTCTTACCCTCGCTGAGGCCGTTCTTGTCGTGTTTGAAGACCTTGATATAGTCGTCGGCAAAGCCCAGGCCGCCGCACCACACCGTAGTGAGGATGAGCAGCTGGACATAGACATTGGACAGGTCGCAGACGAGAAGCACTGCAACCAGCAGGGCCACGATGATGATAACGCCGCCCATAGTAGGGGTGCCGGCCTTGCTCATCTGGCCTTCGAGGCCGAGGTTGCGGACGGTCTCGCCGATCTGCTTCTTCTGGAGCCACTTTATCACCCTCTTGCCGAAGAAGTACGCCACTATGATGGCGATTACGTTGGCGAGGATGGCCCTGAACGAGAAGTAGGTCATCAGTCCCTGTCCGGGGATATCGTATTTCTTTAAAAGTTCAAAGAGATAGTACAGCATCTGTTTAGATTTGTTTGAATATTTCGGCTACCACTTCATGTTCGTCGAAGTGGACTTTACCGGTTGCTTCAATCTGATAGGTTTCATGGCCCTTGCCTGCGAGCAGGATGGTCGAAGGGCTCTGCGACAGGGTAATCGCGGCCCTTATCGCCTCGGCGCGGTCGGCGATGCAGATGGCTTTCGTCCGGCCCTTCGGGCTGAAGCCCGTGCAGATTTCGGCCATTATGTCTTCCGTCTTCTCCGAGCGGCTGTTGTCGGCCGTGACGAAGATACGGTCTGCATACTCTTCCGCTATCTCGGCCATCTCCGGGCGCTTGGTCCTGTCGCGGTCGCCGCCACAGCCGAAGAGGCATACGAGCTCGCGGCCGGGCTCGACCTGGCGCAGGGTCTTAAGGACATTCTCCAGTGCATCAGGGGTATGGGCGTAGTCTATAACCACCGTTTTCCCCTGGGGCCCGCGGATAGTCTCAAGACGCCCGGGGGCCGATTGGAGCTTGCTGATCCCGACGAGAGTTTCGTCTTTGTCTGCGCCGAGCGCAAGCGCCGCACTGTAGATAGCGAGAATGTTGTATGCATTGTGTTCGCCCACGAGGCGGGTCCACACTTCTGTTCCGTCGATCTTCAGGAGCATTCCGTCGATGCTCTGCTCCATAATCTTGCAGACGTGGTCTGCGCCGCTGTGGGTGGAATAGGTGACGACGTTCGCCTTTGTATTCTGGACCATCACCGTGCCGTGTTTGTCGTCAATATTGGTGATGGCGGTCGCTCCCTTCGGGAGGTTGTCGAAGAAGAGTTTCTTGCAGCGAAGGTACTCGGCTACGGTTTTGTGGTAATCGAGATGGTCGTGGGTCAGGTTGGAGAAGATGCCTATGTTGAAGTCGAGGCAGTCCGTCCTATGTTGCTCCACTCCGATCGAGCTGACCTCCATGAAGCAGTACTCGCAGCCCTTCTCGACCATCTGGGCCATCAGCGAGTTGATCGTTACGGGGTCGGCGGTCGTGTTGATGGCTTCCTCGCGGTAGGAGCCTACGTAATTGGCGATAGTCGAGAGCAGTCCGCACTCGTAGCCCATTTCCCTGAAAAGGTTATACAGAAGCGTCACGGTAGTGGTCTTTCCGTTGGTGCCGGTGATGCCGGCGAGCTTGAGCTTGCCGGAAGGGTGGTCGTAGAAGCGGTCGGCGAGCGCGGCCAGGCCGGCGCGGTCGGTCGCCACTGCCGCCGCTGCGCCTTTGGCCAGCGCGTCCGGGACGAACGACCGACCGTCGGGAACAGCGAGCCTTCCGCGGCTTTGCGGGAGTCGCAGCAGACGCTGAGTATCTCGGTGTCGGCGTTGCCGGCGAGTATTTCGGCGTTAAGACCTTTGATCAACTTCGACAGTTTCATTCCAGTATGGATCGATATTGTATATTTCCTTAATAAAATCTCTGATTACGCTGGCAGGGATGACTCCTCCGGCGAATTCTTTTTTCGAAATCTTCGAGAAGACGACGCAGATTACGGAGTACTGCGGATCTTCGGCAGGGAAGAAGCCTACGAATGTACCCTGCTGCTTTCTGGCGCCGTTGGCCTGGACGTATTTTCCGTTAGTAAAGACGTCTGCCGTTCCGGTCTTTCCGGCGACCTTGCATTTGTCTGCGAGGTAGGAGAGCCTCCAGGCTGTTCCCCTGAATTTGGGGTCTTCCTCGTTCTCGGTCACATGGCAGAGCGCATCGGCTACCATCTTCGCGGTCTCCGGCTTACAGATGCTGGAGTTGAGGATGGAGGGGCCGAGCTTCTCGATAACCTTTCCATTCTTCTCGATATCTTCCACCAGGTAAGGCTTCATCATCTTTCCTCCGTTTGCGATGGCGTTGTAGTATGCCAGGACGTGCATGGGGGTGACACTTACCGAGTAGCCCATTCCTATCTGGCCGAGGTCGGTCTTGGACCAGCTCTTGTCGGTAGGATACTTCAGAGTAGGTGTAGTGATGGGCTCGAAAACGTCGAAGTCGAACGACTTTCCGAGGTTGTAGGTGTGGAGCCTGCCGATAGAGTCTTCGGGCTTATCCTTGTAGTTCTTGATGCGTTGTTGGACGATATCTTTACGCAGTACCAGAGAGGAATGTTCCAGGTGTGGTACTTGGCCGCATAATCCTTGAGGTGTTTGTCTGCTGGGTAGAGTTTCTGATAGCCGTCTACCTGGACGAGGCCGTCCCTGGCGGGGACCGTCTGATCTATCGAGGTGACTATTCCGTCTTCGATGCAGGTCATCAGGGTGGTGATCTTGAAGACCGAGCCCGGCTCGCCGCGGCGCATGACCGCTACGTTCTCGTTCTCTCCGAACATGCCCGTGCCGTTGTTACCGCGGGCTAGATTGACCATGGACCTGATCGCGCCGGTCTTGACGTCCATCAGGACGAAGCACGCGGCTTCGAGGTCTTCCTCCGGCTCGACGTACTTGCGGAGCAGGCGGTCGGCGATGTCCTGGTAATCGATATTGAGCGTGGTGCGGATATCGAGGCCGTCGACAGCCTTTACGTAAGTGCTGTCGTAGTCACGGACGTATCCGTTGTCCGTCTTCTTCATGTAATAGCGGCCCGGCTCGCCATGGAGGACATAGTTGAACTTGCCGTCTATTCCGCTGTAGTACGAGCCGTCGGCATTTTCGGTGACGCTGCCTATCGTTCGCTTCGCGAGCGAGCCGTAGGGATAGCGTCTGGTCGGGACCGCCTCCCACCATACTCCGCCCTTGTAGCGGCCCTCCTTGATCAGGGGATACTGCTTCAGGAATTCTAGCTGCTCCTTTTCTATCGGGCGGCCGAGTTTGAGGAAGCGGCTTCCACGGTCGAGCGCATCGCACAGCCTCTTTCGGAAGAATTCGGGGCTCCTTTCGGGGAAGATGATCGAAAGGCCCTGGGCAAAGCCCGCCGCCTTCTCTTTCCACAGCAGGAGGGAGTCTGCGCGCACTTCCTTCTTCATCAGGTCGTACTCGCCCTTTCTGACGAGCGGATCGATATAGAGCTGGTAGCGCGGATAGGACATGGCGATAGGACGGCCGTCGGAAGCGAGGATGAAGCCGCGCGTGGGCTCCAGGTTCACCCTGCGGATGGGCTGGGTAAGTTTACTCGCTATTACGGGATCCGGCCTCCAGAAGATCTTCAGATACAGGAACCTACCCGCGAGGAATATTCCCACGAGCAGCATCAGCAGGTAGTACAGGTACAGCGCGTAGCTGATCCTGTCCCTCTTCCTGGTTTCCTGTTTAGTCTCTTCTGCCATTACTTAAGTACAATCGGCGGCTTCTCAGCCTCTTTAAGGTCGGAGCCGAGCTCCTCAAGGTGTTTCACGGCGCCGCTGCGGCGGGTGAGGGTGGAGAGCTCGTAGGTCCTCATCGCGATGATCGATTCCTGCTCCGCAATTACGTTCTTTCCCCTTTCCACCTTAGTCAGCGTGTTGTCGATGAGCAGGCTGATCCAGATGGTGAGGGTAATCACCGCGAACACCAGAACTATGTTGATGAAGTAGCGCCCGATCTTCAGTCGGAGGAGAAACTCTCCCTCGAAGATGGCCTTGACGCTGTTCTTCAACAACTGCCCAATGTCCGATACCTTAAACTTTCTTTCCTGCTCCATTACTTTTGTTTTTCCGAACGACCTCTCCCTCTGAGAGGACTCCAGTCGCTCCGCTCCTTCCGGCCCCTTCCATCGTTATCTTCGTCCTGCTTCGCAGAACTCGCTTCCGACGGACGCCTACCCCCTGCCCCTGTCCGGGGGTGGACAGGCCTCTCAGAGGGAGAGGTCGTTCGTTCAGCAACGCGGAGTTTTGCGCTCCGGGCGCGAGTATTTGCGGCAATTTCATCCTCTTCTGGGAGGATGGGTTTGCGGTTGACGGCCTCGAAGGGCGTTTCGCTGCGGCCGAAGACGTCTTTCAGGACTTCGCCGTCGATGTTTCCAGCCTTGATAAAGTTTTTGACCATGCGGTCTTCGAGCGAATGGTAGGTGATTACAACCAGCCTTCCGCCCGGCTTCAGGGCGAGAGCGGCGCCTTCGAGGAACTTCTCGAGAGAACGCATCTCCTGGTTCACTTCGATACGTAGCGCCTGGTAGACCTTCGCGAGGAATTTGTGCTCAGCGAAAGAAGGCAGGGCGGCTGCAATGGCATTGTCCAGGTCATCGGTGGTTTCGATAGCCTTCTGGGCGCGGGCTGATACTATCAGCTTCGCTACCTTGCGGGCGTCATCGACCTCACCGTAAATCCTAAGAATCCTTTCCAATTCTTCTTGCGTATAAGAATTGACAATGTCCGCTGCAGTCGTTGGTCCCTGCACATTCATTCGCATGTCGAGCGGAGCGCTATAGCGGAACGAGAAGCCTCTTTCCGCCGTATCGAACTGATGCGACGACACACCCAGGTCTGCCAGGATGCCGTCGAACCCTCCCTCCGTTTCCGTAAGGGAGTAATTATATATGAATCTGAAGTCGTTGTGGATTAGTGTAAACCGAGGGGCGTCGATAGAGTTCTTCAGGGCGTCTTCGTCGCGGTCGAAACTTACCAGGCGGCCGTCCGGATCAA
>CAJOJC010000024.1 GCA_905234775.1 uncultured Bacteroidales bacterium
GTCCTGGCAGATTCGAACTGCCGACCTCTTGCGTGTGAAGCAAGCGCTCTGAACCGACTGAGCTAAGAACCCGAATGGGACTGCAAAGGTATACAAAAAACTGAATTATCACAAAAATTCGTAACTTTACAAAGAATATGATTTCCACGAAGAAATACATCACATGCTCGGACGGACACAAGGAAAAACTTGTCGTTTTGGAGCCGGGCGAGGGGCAGCCAGGATATAGTCAGAAAGACAGAACAGCTCTGTTCTGGATCCACGGCGGAGGATACCGCGAAGGAATGGCCTCTCTTCCTAAATACATAGGCAGGCCGCGAGCTTGTGTCCAGAAATATGGCGCAGTAGTAATTTCCCCAGCCTACAGGCTTTCTATCGAGGCTCCCTTCCCTGCCGCGGTCGACGATTGCTACGATGCCCTTCTTTACGTCGCCCAGCATACTGAGGAGTTCGGTGTCCGCGCGGACCAGATATTTGTCGGCGGAGAGAGTGCGGGCGGAGGGCTGTGTGTCGCGATGTGTCTTCTCGCGCGCGACCGCGGTACGGTAAAGATCGGCGCCCAATTCCCGATCTACCCTATGCTCGATGATCGCGACACCGAAACCTCCGCCCGCAACTTCAGCCCCGGATGGAACACGGTCCAGAATCATATAGCCTGGAAGCTCTACCTTCGCGACGCCTACGGGACAGACAACGTCTCCAAGTATGCCGCCCCGGCGCGCGAAACCGATTACAGCAACCTCCCGCCCTGCTACACCTTCTGCTGCACGGCCGAGCCCTTCCTCGCCGAAACGAAAACCTATATCGAAAACCTGCGCAAAGCCGGCATCCCGGCAGACCTCGACATTTTCGAGGGCCTGGTCCACGGCTTCGACATCATAATGCCGCGAAGAAAAGCGACGCGCGAAGCCGCACGCCGCTTTGAAGAGCACTTTGTCTACGCCCAGAAGAACTACTAGGCCTCGCTCATCCGGGCGATGAACTAAACTAGTTATCCAACTCCTCTTTCGTGAACTTCCGAAATGACAGAGAGGGCAGAAGCAAAAAAAAAGACCCCCGATCGAGGTCGGGGGTGACTTTTTTACGCCAGAATCTGATCGATCAGGACCTGGCAGATGGTAAGCATACGGGGGATGTGGAAGGGACCCTTGAAGAGGTTGCCCTTGGCAGGCTGGGCGACAGTGCCGTCGCGATGCAGATATCCATACCACTCGCCGTATTCGGGATCTACGAGGTGTTCGACAGACCATTCGTGGGCCTTCTTGTGGATTTCCAGGAACTTCTCGTCCTTTGTCATCTTATAGGCGAACAGAGCGGCGATGATAGTTTCGCACTGAGGCCACCAGAACTTCATATCCTGAGAGTAGTCCTGAGGAGGGAAATACTTGCAGTCGCGGAAGTTGATGACTCCGCCGAACTCCTCGTCCCAGCCCCATTTGTACTGCCAGTCGAAGATGGTAAGTCCGAGATCCTTGTAATGAGGCTCGCCCATCACCTCGGAGGCGTTCATCAGGAACCATGCGGTCTCGATACCGTGGCCAGGGTTGATTGTACGGCCCTCGCAGGTGTCGATAAGTCCGCCGTCGGGAGTTACGCTCTCGAGGATACACTTGAACTCGGGATGCATGAAGTACTTCTCGATATCGGAGACGGAGCTGCGGATCTGCTCGTCCAGAACGAGGTCGTTGGAGACCTGCTTGATGACGAGGGCAACATTCACCAGGATCATAGTGATAGAGTGTCCCCTGCCGGCCTCATAGCTCTTCGGCTCAAGGAAACCGGGAGTCGCGAGCATATGGCGGATGAACTTGAAGGTCTCGACCGCCTTCTCGGCGTAGCTCATATCGCCCGATGCCTTGGCGTACTCGGCCATGGCGATAGCGGCGAAGCAGTCTGAGAAAACGTAGCGGCGCTTGCGGACCGGCTTGCCATCTGCAGTAACGGAGAAGAACATGTGGCCGTCCTTGTCGATACAATGCTTCTCGATGAAGTCGATGCAGGACTTCGAGGCTGCGAGCCACTCGGGCTTCTTCTCTACATTATTGTAAGCGTATGCGAAAACAAAACCGCAGCGGCCCTGGAACCACACCGATTTAGTGCTGTCCATCAGATTTCCCTGCCGGTCTACGCAGGTGTAGACTCCGCCGTTGACGGGATCCATTCCATGTTCGAGCCAGAAGGGCATAATGTTTTCAACCAACTGTTTACGATACCAGTCTCTACACTGGATCAAGTAATCTTTCTGTGATTGTGTCATAATTATAGTGAGTTAGTTTTTGAAGCTGTGGATAGGGGCGGGAATGCGTCCGGTCCGCTCGACGAAGTCCGCGCAGCCGTAGGGATTCACCTTCATTACGGGAGCATGGCCCAGCAGACCGCCGAATTCGACGGTATCGCCCACGGTCTTGCCGATGACGGGGATGATGCGGACGGCAGTGGTCTTCTGGTTGACCATTCCTATCGCCGCTTCGTCGGCAATGATGCCGGCGATTGTAGTATCGGGTGTGTCTCCCGGAATCGCGATCATATCGAGGCCGACCGAGCAGACGCAGGTCATAGCCTCGAGCTTTTCGAGGGTGAGCGCTCCGCATTCGGCAGCGTCGATCATGCCCTGGTCTTCGGAGACGGGAATGAACGCGCCGCTGAGGCCACCCACGTAGCTGGAGGCCATCACTCCGCCCTTTTTGACCTGGTCGTTGAGCAGGGCAAGGCAGGCGGTAGTTCCGGGCGCGCCGGCGACTTCCACCCCTATTTCGTGGAGGATGTCGGCGACGCTGTCACCCACGGCCGGGGTCGGGGCCAGCGAAAGGTCGATAATACCGAAGGGGATGCCCAGCCGGCGCGACGCCTCCTGGGCCACGAGCTGCCCCACGCGGGTGATCTTGAAGGCCGTGCGCTTAATCGTCTCGCAAAGGACCTCGAAGCTCTTCCCGCGCACGGCCTCCAGGGCGTGCTTGACTACCCCAGGGCCGCTGACGCCTACATTGATGATGGCGTCAGGCTCGGTAACGCCGTGGTACGCGCCCGCCATAAACGGGTTGTCGTCCGGGGCATTGCAAAGGACCACGAGCTTGGCGCAACCCAGCGAATCACGGTCCTTGGTGGCTTCGGCCGTATGCTTGATGACGCGGCCCATCATTCGGACGGCGTCCATATTGATGCCGGTCTTCGTCGAGCCCACGTTCACGCTCGAGCAGATTCGCTCGGTCTTCGACAGCGCCTCCGGGATGCTCTCGATCAGCAGTTCGTCGCTGATCGTCATGCCCTTCGAGACCACGGCCGAATACCCGCCGATGAAGTTAACTCCTACTTTGTGGGCGATTTCATCCAGGGCGATCGCGATCTTCACATAATCGTCCGGGGTCTTGCAGCAGGCAGCGCCTACCAGCGCGATCGGGGTCACGGAAACTCGCTTATTGACGATGGGGATGCCGTATTCGCGCGAAATCTGCTCGCCAACAGCGACGAGATCCTTCGCGTAGCGCCATATCTTTTCCTTGATCTTCTCGCAAGTGCGTTCGACCGAAGAATCAGCGCAGTCAAGCAGGCTGATGCCGATGGTGATGGTCCTGACGTCGAGGTTTTCCTCGCCGATCATTTTGTTGGTCTCGAGGACCTCGTTCGCACTTATCATACGCGGTGCATCTTATCGAAGATTTCCTCTTTCTGGCAGAGGATGTGCACGCCCATGTCGTCGGCGAGAGCGTTCAGCGAAGAGCGCAGCTCGTCGAAAGCAATGTCGGACTCGGAGGTATCTACGATCATCATCATGTTGAAGATGCCCTGACGGATGGTCTGGGTGATATCCAGGATGCTGACGTTGTGCGCCGCGAGTTCGGTCGTAATCTTTGCGATGATTCCGACTTTGTTGTGTCCGGTGACGGTAATTATCGATCTGTCCATATTAACCGAGGAAGCTTATCAACACGCCCGCAGCTACGGCCGAACCGATGACTCCCGAGATGTTCGAAGCCATACAGTAGTTTAGGACGTGGTTCTTGGGATCGTATTTGGTGCTGATTCCGTTGCAGACGCGGCTGGCCATCGGAACTGCCGACAGGCCGGTAGCACCCACGAGCGGGTTGATCTTTTTCTTTGCGAAGAGGTTCCAGATCTTTACCATAAGAATACCGGCGGAGATACTGAGCGCGAAGGCCAGGAAGCCGCCGACGATGATGCCGAGAGTCTGGAAATTCAGGAACGCGTCAACCGTCATGGTAGCGCCCACGCAGAGGCCGAGGAACACGGTAGCTGCGTTCATAAGGCCGTTGCTGACCGTGGTGAAGAGGCGGCTGGTGTCCGAACCGATCTCGCGGATGAGGTTACCGAACATCAGGCAGCCGATAAGCGGCACTGCGGTAGGAACGAAGATGGCGACGATAGTGGTAACTGCAATCGGGAATATGATTTTCACGACGCGGATGTTCTTCAGCTCCATCTTGTCCGGATAGAGCTTATCCTGCTCCTTCATATTGATCATGAGCTCTTTCTTAGTACAGAGCAGCTTCACGACGAGCGGGATAATAACCGGAACAAGGGCCATATAGCTGTAGGCCGCGATGGCGATAGGGCCAAGGAGGTGAGGAGCCAGCTTGATGGTCGTAAAAATGGCAGTAGGGCCGTCGGCGCCGCCGATGATGCCGAGGGAGCCAGCTTCCTGGGGCGTGAACCCGAAGGCGAGGGCGGCCAGCAAGACGGCAAAGATACCGAACTGGGCGCGAGCTTAAGATTGCGCAGCATCGGGCCGAAATCGGTCATGGCTCCTACGCCCATGAAGATGATGGGCGGCAGCAGGCCGGACTTGATGAGCGCATAGTAGAGATAGTTCATGATGCCGAATTCGTGGGCGATGTCGTGGAGCGGCATCTTCCATATATCGACCATCGAACCGTCTGCGAGGGGCACGAGGCCCTCGGCGCTGGCCTGGATCACTCCCATATCGCCGCCCGGGAAGTTGGCGATAAGGACTCCGAAGCCGATGGGCACGAGAAGCAGCGGCTCGTAGTGCTTCACTATACCGAGGTACAGCAGCACGAATGCGAGAAGATACATTAAGAGGAACGACGGGTCAGCGATCAGGTCGCTCAGGGCCGTCATCTCATAAAGCCTTCTCAGGATTTCCGATATTCCAGTCATAGTCCGTTAGCTTCTTGCAATTTTGAGTATCGGATCGTCTTCCTCCACGGTGTCGCCGTTCGAAGGGATAATCGCGGTGATGACGCCGTCGAAGTCGGCGCAGATGGCTGTAGCAGAGGGTGTCGCCCTTCTTCACTGCATCGCCGACCTTATGCGGCTGCTCGCTTCCGTCCTTGGTGAGAAGGAACTTGCCGGAGATAGGGGCGAGGATGTCTTCGCCTGCGCCGGCAGGCACTGCTGCCGCTGCGCCCTGGGCTGCGGGAAGTTCGTCGCCATAGGCAATCTCGAGCTGGTAGTTCGTTCCGCCCACATTCACGGTAATCTGCTTCGGAAGTTCGGCTGCGGCGGGTGCCTCGGCGGCCTTGCGCTTCGCGAGGTCGGCCTCGAACTCGGCCTTGGCCTTGCCGCTCTTGTATGCTTCGTACTGCACGGGGTGCATAGCGTACTCGAAGAGTTCTTCGTCGTCCGGACCGAGTTCCCAGCCGTTCTCCTTCATCTTTGCGCGGAATTCATCCAGGCAGTCGGGATAGTTCAGCTGAGGGTCGGTGGTCATGAACTCGCGGCCCTGCTCCTTAGCGAGAGCCTTGATCTCGGGATCCACCTCGCCGGGCAGTTTGCCCGCTTTGCCGAGGACCATGTCCCAGATAGTGTCCGGGAACATCTCCCAGCGGTTCTTGCCCTTCTCCATCAGCATTACGTTGAAGAGCGCGAGGTTCTTAACATACTGCGAGAACGGGGTAACCAGTGGCGGATAACCCACCTTAGGCCACACATAGGCGACTTCGTCGAAGAGTTTGACAAGAAGGTCGTCAGTGCTGAGGGTCGGCTGACCGTTCTTTTCCTTCCATTTATTGAGCGAAGAGAGGTTCTCCTCGAGGTCGGTCATAAGCGAGCCCATCATACCGCCGGGAAGACCGGGCTTGATGAGCAGCGAGTTGTCCACACGGTTGAGTTTCGGGCAGTAGTAGCCGAGGAAGTCGTCCAGCATAGCCTGGATCTGGGTGCGAGCCTCCATATAGGCGGCCATATCCACCTCCTTCACCTTAAAGCCGGCGTCCTTGAGCATAGCCTGCACGGCGAGGATGTCGGCGTGGCCGGTACCCCATGAGAGCGGCGACATAGCGGTGTCGATGTAATCGCAGCCCGCTTCGCAGACTTCGAGGATCGAGGCCATGGAGAAGCCGGGGCCGGAGTGCGAGTGGTACTGCACGATGATGTCCGGTTTATACTCCTTTATGCCCTTTACGATCTTGCCGAGCGACACGGGACGGCCGATGCCGGCCATATCCTTGAGCGCGATTTCGTCTGCGCCTTCGTCGATGAAGAGTTTCGCGAGGTTCACGTAGTAGTCAACTGTGTGCACCGGCGAATAGGTGATGCAGAGCGATGCCTGGGCGATCATTCCGGCTTCCTTCGCGTAGTGGATGGAAGGGATGACGTTGCGCGGGTCATTGAGGCCGCAGAAAATACGGGTGATGTCCGTGCCCTGGGCCTTCTTCACCTTGTAGAACAACTGACGGAGGTCCTTTGCGCAAGGGGCCATACGGAGGCCGTTGAGCGCGCGGTCGAGCATGTGGGTCTGGATACCTGCCTCATGGAAAGGCTTGGTCCACTGACGGACTGCATTGTTAGGGTTCTCTCCATAAAGGAGGTTCACCTGCTCGAATCCGCCGCCGTTAGTCTCCACACGGTCGAAACATCCCATCCTGATGATTGCCGGAGCAATCTTAACCAACTGGTCCACACGCGGCTGGTACTTACCTGCACTCTGCCACATATCCCTGAAGACCAGGCTGAATTTTACTTCTCTTTGCACAGTTTATAGTTTTTTGATATTTACAATGTGACCTTTGCCGCCCGTGATCTGAGCGACGGCCGCCTCGAGGACGGGGCGAACCGCGGACGTGTCGTCCGCCGGGCCCGCGGCCTTCTTCGCGGCCGGCGCCTCCTCGGGGGCTATTTTGTTGATAATCCTGATTAGAAGCCTGCTGCCGTAGATGACGATGAGGAGTATCACGAAGACCGTGACCATTCCCACAAGCATCAGTTGCAGACCGGTACTGATATTCTCCATATAGGTTTAGTTTTTGCGTCCCAAATTTACTGCAAAATTACTTCATCGACAAGACATGCGTCCAGCGCATCTGCAATTTCTTTCTTATTCAGATGCTGGCCGATGAAGACTATCTTCTGCATCCTGTCGCCATAGTTGTCATCCCAGTCGCGTTGAAGCACGGGATCGCGCATCATCATTATCTCCAACTGGTCGGCCGGCATGGTGGCGAACCACTGCCCCACGTTCTTCAGTCCTATCTGCTTGCCGGCCTGTTCGAAGAGATAACACACATCCGGATTCTGGGTGAAGTAGCAGAGGCCCTTCGCGCGGATAACGTCCTTCGGCCAGCGCTTAGCGATGAAATGGTCGAACTTATTTATATCCAGCGGCGCACGGCGATAGTACACATAAGTGCCGATTCCGTACTCTTCCACTTCCCCGCCTTCGTGCTCGTGGTGATGATGGTGATGTTCATGCTCATGCTCATCGTGATCGTCGTCGTCATCTTCCCCGTCGTGTTCGTCGAAGGCTCCTTCGACCTTCGAGATCCACGTCGCGGAAGTCGCGACTGAATCGAACGTAAACAGGTTCGTGTGCAGTATCTTCTCGAAGGGGACGTCGCCGTAGTCGCACTCGATTATCTCCGCCTTCGGCTGGAGTTCGCGTACGATGCGGCGCACTTTCGCCAGTTCTTCTTTGCTGATTTCGGAGGCTTTGTTGAGCAGAACGATGTTGCAGAACTCTATCTGCTGGATCACGAGACTCTCGATGTCCTCTTCGCCGAGGCCGGCCTTGGTCAGGTCGCTGCCCGAATTGAACTCGTCGCGCATGCGCAGCGCGTCCACTATTGTCACGATGCAATCCAGACGCGCATAGCCGTCCTTAATGAAGTCCGGCCCCATCTGAGGGATGGAACATATGGTCTGCGCGATAGGCTCGGGCTCGCAAATGCCGCTTGCCTCAATCACTATGTAATCGAAGCGCTTCATCGCCGTGATGTCCCTAATCTGCTCGACCAGATCCATCTTCAGGGTGCAGCAGATGCATCCGTTCTGCAGAGCCACTAGGCTTTCGTCTTTCTTTCCTACTACCCCGCCCTGCTCAATCAGGCTTGCGTCTATATTCACTTCGCCAATATCGTTCACGATCACGGCGAACTTGATTCCCTTCTTATTAGTGAGGATTCTGTTCAGCAGAGTCGTTTTCCCGCTTCCCAGATATCCCGTCAAAAGCAATACAGGTAATTCTTTCATAGTTATTCTTCGTTTGCGTAGTCTATATTGAACGCCTCTTTCTGGCTGCGGTAGCGCTCGATGTTGGAGGACGACAGCCAGGTGGTGTAACCGTCTTTAAGGCCGACTGAGGTGAGGCCGCGGATTTCCTTGGCGATATTCTCAGCATCGTAGTCTATTCCATCCTTGTCCACATATTTCATAACGTGGTAGGCCTGCACCCAGGTGCGCACTTTTGCCGGCGTGGGGGTCTCGGACTGACGCGCGTTCACACGGCGGCCCCATGCGCTCAGGATCTCGAAAGGCTTGTTCCACGGTTTGCTGATGCCGTAGAATCCGTCCGGGAAGTGGTCCGGATATGGCATGCCGCACATCACGTCGGCCACATTCGAGAGCGCCGGCCAATACTGGCCATAGGCGGTCGTGTAGCCGGGGTTCGCGCACTCGCCGAAGACGTCGATGCTGACGTAGGCGCCCACAGCGTGAATCTCGTCGCATGCGTAGGTGACGAAGCGCTGAATCGCCTGGACCTTGCTCTCGCCGTACTTGTTGTGATAGTCGATATGGTCCTCGAGTTTGGTCATGCGGTCCGGGAAGCGGACATAGTCGAAGTTGATCTCGTCGAAGCCGAACTTGCGCACGGATTCCTTCGCCAGTTCCACGTTGAACCTCCAGACCGAGCGGTCGTAGGCACTGGGCCAGTGCGATTTGTTATGGTAGAGCGGCTCGCCGGTGTTGAGATCGGTGATGGCGCTCTCGGGGTTGTCCTTGACGAAGTAAGTGTCCTTGAAGCAAGTGATGCGGCCGACGACGTAGAAGCCTTCTTCGTGGAGACGGCGCACCGCCCTGGCGTAAAGATCCTCGCCCTTCTTGCTCGCGCGGTTGTAGTTGGTGGGCGAATAGAGTTTCATCGCCTCCGCTTTGTAGCCAGGGCATTCGTTGTCTTTGATGTCGATCACGAAGGTGTTGATCTTCGTTTCCTTCGCAAGGGAAATATAGGATTCTATGTTGCCGATCACGCCGGGAGCGAAGTTCAGGTAGAGCGAGTAGCACGCCTTGGGCATTTTGTCGTTGCCTTTTCTGTCTTTGAATACCGGCTTTTTGTGCGGGTAGAAGTCCAGGCCTATGGCTTTGCCGCCGCCGTAGGGGTTCCTGACTGCCACATGGATGGAGTCGTATTTCTCGGCTTTGTAGTTCTTCAGCGCCTCGGCTTTGTCGTAGACGGTGTATTTCGAGTAGATCCAGCCTTCCGCCTTCGGCTTTTCCTTCAACTGCTTCGCGGTCAGAGCTGTGTCCGCCGGGACCTTCTCAGTAAAACGCACTTTGTAGCGGTTCACGAGGCCGGTTTTCAGATCGTATTTGTCGTAGCCTATCACCTCCAGGGCTGCGCCCTTATGGGCCAGCGAGCCTATTGCGGAGGTGGCTGTGTCCGTGATGACCGAACTGGGGCTGCGAGCCCAGATTCTCTTTTCAAGAATCACGGCCGTGGAGTCTTCGGCGAGGTTGTCTTTGCGAGCCCACACATACTCCTTTTTATTCTTCTTGATGCAGATGTAGCCTATCTTGTCCACCTTCTTCTGCCTCTCAGGGACGGCTTGGAGTTTGGCGCCTCTGATAAGGGTGTCGGTCACGCTGACCGTGACGGCATCGGGATTAGTCTCGTCGTCTATGCTGTAGAGATAGGCCTCAGGCCTGTCAGATGCGAGCCACCTGGGCTCTATCACTTCCTGCTCTTTCTTTCCCTTACAACCTGCCAGGGCCAGAACAATTGCGGCGAAAGCCGCGATATAACTGTAGTATCTTTTCATTACTTGAATTCGTAGTAGCCATACCAGTAGACGGTCGAGTCCTTTTTGAGGGTAAGGGCGTTCGATGAGCCATTCATATCACCTATCAGCATATAGTAGCCCTTGCCGTTGTTCGCGCCATAATACTGGACCAGGGCGGAGTAAGCCGGCGTAGCCTTCGAGAATGTGCCAAGGCCCTCGTCGAACATATGGGCCGTGACGGAGTGACCGTTCTGGCTGAATCCTGTCATATCGCGCACCTTGCCCGGACAGTTATAATTCTCGGTAGTCGATTTGATTTCACCCGTGTCTGTCTTGAATTCGAACCTGCTGCAGAATCCACCGGCTATCTGCATACCGTAGTAGATGTTGATGCGGACGTCTTCGATTGCAGTGATTTCGACCTTGACGTAGAGTTTGCTGTCCTTAAATGTGTAAGTGACGTCTTCGTTGATGGTGAAGCGCTTGTCCGCGCCTAATTTGGTGTTGAGAGCCTCCACTTTGTTGTGGACGATTACCTTCGCTTCTGTGCCGGTTTGCAACACTCTATGGATTGCGTCTGTGCGGTCGGATCACCGGTGCCGTCGCCGTTGGAGGCATGCCAACCGCCCACGAAACCGCTGAGTTTCTCAGTCTGCGAGGTCGCCGCCACCGTCTTCATATGATAGGGACCAATCCAGTCCGTGTAACTGCGGAACTTTTCGGCACCTATCTCGTAGCGGTCTATCTGAACTGTCTGGTTGTTGCTGACTTTCGCCAGAGTTATCAGCACGTCCTCGCCGTTCGCGGATTTGCTCTTGAATTCGGCAGTCATAGCCGTTTCATCGGCAGTGAGGGAGACAGGGATCATGCTTGGTTCAGGGCCAGGGCCCGGTTCGGGCGCGGGGACGACCAGTTCCTCTGAATAGACAATCTGGCTGCTTGCGAAGGCACCCTTAGCCTTTACCCCGAAATGATAAGTCTCTCCCTTCGCCAGGCCTTCGAAAAGATAGGACCTGGTTTCTGCGGGCAGTGCCGTCTGATTGAGGGGCATAGCGCTCACGGATTCGGTTCCCTTGGTCTGGAATACCCACCATCCTTCGACTCCCTCGCCGCTGTGCTGCCAACTCAGTTGTGCTGATGTGGGTGAAACCAACTCCACGGAGAGGTTGGCAGGGTCTGCGGGAGCCTTCTGAGCGGTTTGAGCCGGCTCCTTGCTGCCGCAGGAAAACACCGCCATCGCGGCCATCATTATGGGGAAAAGGTATTTGTTCATCACTTTGTTCGGCATATCCCCGTAAAGATACGAAATAAGTGCTTAAATCGCGTCTGAAACCGCTGAAAAATATATTTTTCTACGAAAGCGACGTTTCTTTCGGTCAGTGTGACGAAATCCTGCTTATGTTCGCAGCGTTGAATCTTAAATCTTAAAACTATGGACACAAATCTTGAAAACATCAATCTTTCGAAAAAGATCAAGGCTATTGTAGGAGCCAAAGCCCTCGAGGCCAAAAGCGATCTGGAAATCTTGCTTGCAGACGCCATCAATGATTTCTGCGACGAGTACGACGAACAACTCAAATCCACCGGAGAAAAATATGTCTTCGAAAAGCCGATTGCGGGCTTTACGCCAGAGCAGCTGACTCTATTCGTGGAAAAGTATTATGCCGAAGGAGTCGACGAGTGGATTGATAATGGTGCAGACGGTATGCTCGATGATCTCATCATCCGTTTTATCAATTTCAGACAAATGAGCAAAAACGCTCTGCTTCAGAGATTCCCTTGCTCCTTCCAGAAATGGTCCGCGCAAGACGACGAGGATCTCCGCGCCATTTGGACTCGCACGGATCAGTCGAATCCCAACTGGCCAGACCTCGAAGAAATGTTCGGACGTCCGCGCAACGCCATCAAAATCCGCCTCGAAAAACTCGGCTTCACCCTCTCCGACCCCGCCATCAGACGATTCAGTTGATTTCCGCGTCAAAAAGAGGGTTTTTGGCGCCGGGAGGAGGAGGAAGCAAAATAATTTGTAACTTCGCACTCGGTATGACACCAAGGAAGTTACAAAGCGTCAATGGAATCAGCCCGGGGCTGTTCGCCACGTTGAAGGAGATCTACACTTCGGATAATCCGAAGGTGGAACTCGAGAAATTGGACACGACGGACATCCCTGTGCTTCTGAGAATCTTAAGGAATACTCACAGGCACTATCTGGAGGCATCGATCGTGAGCATCCACGACAACGTGCACCGTATGACGCAACTCTCCTCCCCCGAGAACAGCGCGATAGTGAACCGTTTCTTCGACGACTACGAGAACGATATCAAGGCGCATATCCACTTCGAGGAGAAGGTGGTGTTCAAATATGTGGAAGGTCTCCTCAAGGGCGAACGCGACTCACGCTTTTCCGTGGAGATGCTCCGCGAGATGCACGACGACGCGGAAGACAAACTCACGGACTTTAAGAACATCGTTATGAACCACCTTCCGGACAGCGACACGAGCGATGCCCGTTATGAAGTGCTGGTGGGAATTCTCAACATCGAAGACGCCATCAGGCGCCACACCGTGATTGAGGAGAAAGTGCTCCTCCCTCTTGCAGAACTGCTGGAGAAAGGTCATACCAAGGTCGAGGCGAGCGCCGATGAGAAAGACACTCAGGACGTCCTCTCCGACCGCGAAAAGGAGATAGTAAAAGAAATTGCCCGCGGTCTCACTAATAAGGAAATCGCGGACAAACTCTTTATTTCGGTGTTCACGGTGACTACTCACCGTAAGAACATCACCCAGAAACTGGGCATCAAGACTATTGCCGGCCTGACTGTTTACGCCCTTATGAACGGACTCATCAGCCAGACCGACATAGAACTCTAGATTAGATCTTCTTCTTGAAGATATCCCAGACCTGAATCCTGGTAATATCGGATCCTTCGATGTCGTTGTGGCCGTAGATCACTGCGATGTGACCGCCGCCGATGGCAGGATCTGCCATGTAAGACACGGACACGACAGCGCCCTTAGGCGAATCGTAGGCCTGGGTACGGAGCAGATATGCTGTGCCGTTTGTCTCAGGAGCGGAAGCGATATCCTCAGTCTCGGTTGAGTTATCCACATCCACGACGGTGAAATAGCACTTCTGCCAGCCTGAGCCGCCGACGGCCACATAGATATGACCGTCTAGTTTGAAGGCCTTGATGTTGGCGGGAGAAGCGAGGTTGCCCCAGCCCCAGAGACCGCCGTAACGGAGAATTTTGTAAGCATCCGGATACACGGTACCGCGGAGGTGGATAAGATCTTCGCCTACCCATGATTTACCGCTGTCGCCTAATCCGTCCTGACCACGACGAAGCGCAATTTCAGGGCCTGCTCCACCATCTTTCTTCCAGTGCACGTTTTCCTCGGTGCCATCGCCAAGATGCTCGTTATACTTCGGATCAACCTCCGAGAGGTTGCCGCGAGTGACAGACCAGATAAGGAGGCCGTTCTTGTCAGGCTCGATGGGGCTGACAGACTTACCTGCAGAGCCGCCGAAGATATAGGATGCTGCTCCGCCGGCAGGACCGCCCGGGAACTCGGACCAACGGTCACCGCTGGTCTGAGGTTTGCCAAGAGCCTCGTCGTAGTCGAAATACCATGCGTGCACAGCATCACCTGAGTAGTATGCAGCCGTGATAAGCATGCGCTTGGTGGCGTCGCCACAGACGTTCATATAGTTGGCGAAGTTGCCCTGTCCTTCTTTGATGTAGAAAGGCACGGGAGCCTTGTCCCAACCTTCGAGATATGCATAATAGATGGTGGTTGTGATTGAAGCGGGAGCAATCTCATCACCTCCCACATAAGCGGCGATGAGGATACCGTTCTCGTCGTTGCCAAGCGCTCCGATATAGAGCTCTTCCGCGATTCCTTCCCTGTTGAGGTTACCCACATAGTTCAGGTCGAGATCGTAGACACGGCCGTCGGCTGTTGCAATCCTATCGGAAGCCACGAAAGCCACCTGGTTTCCGGGCATCTTCACGAAGTCGTTGTTCGCTCCGATAGTCTCCACTGCGATAGGATCCTTCTGACCTTCCCTGTACTGGCAAACGAGTTGAAACTTTGCCTCTTCCACATCCACTATGTAGCGTTTGGATGCTTTGCCATCCTCAGCGGTAACGGTGAGGGTCGGGGATGTCGAATAGTCAGTAATGCTTGCAGGATCAGGGCTGATCGTGGCCTTGTCGGAAATCGTGTAAGTCACCTTGGTGACATTCTTGAAGAGTTCGAGTTGCTCGGGGAAGGCCTCGATCACGACTGCGCTCTCCTGTTCGTAGATAGTTCCTTCGAACTCAAGTCCGCCGGCTTCCACTGCGAAGGACAGAATCTTGCACTCTGTGCTCTTGGGCTGCTCAGGATCCGTATCCGGGTTGACCACAGGATCATCATTGGGCTCCGGCTTAGTCGGCTCATCCTCGCAGGCCGCCAGAGCAAACAGCATCATTGCAGATGCCAGAAGTAAAAAGACTTTCTTCATAATTAGATATTGAATTGGTTAATAGTTAATAGCGTGAGAAATAGACTTTAAGGACGTAGTCCCTATAATCCCCCGTCTGGAGTGAATATACCCTGATGGGGAAATCCTCTGAAAAGTCGTGGATACCGGTTAGCGGCGGATCGAACTTTGCGTCCAGAGAAATGGAGGCATAGGCCTTCATACGATGGATGTCGAATTTGTCGGCGTCCGCACGCGGGATGGGGAAAAGGATTTCCCCCGTCTCGTCGTTAATCTGCCCGGTGACCGAAGCGTAGAGCGGCTTTCCGGGGAAATCCGGAACATCCGGCGCGCCCAGGTTGGTCACCGTGATGGACGTGATGGTCACATTATTGTGAACATAAGTGTACACGGGCTTCTTGCAGCCTTGCACCAGCAAGGCCGAGAGCGTCAGAATTGCGAGTATAGTCTTTTTCATACTACCATCCGGGGTTGTTAAAGTTGCCAATGGCTCCGTTGCGGCTTCTCTCGGACTGAGGGATAGAGAAAGCGTAGTACTTCTCGAAGAAGTGGCGCTTCTCGCCCGCGTCGGCGTCTTCTTTAGTGTAGGTGAAAGAGTCGTCGCCGTTCTTGGTGATCTTCATGCCGTTCACATTGATATTGTCCAGCACGTCCACAGCGCGTCTCCAGCGCCTGAGGTCCCAGAAACGGAAGCCCTCGCCAGCGAGTTCCACCATTCTTTCGTGCTCGATCAGCGCCATAAACTCGTCCAGAGTCGCAGCCGACTTGGCCGGCATTCCGCGCATGTCGCGAAGTTCGTTGAGCGCCGCCAGCGCGTTGGCCTTGTTCGCCGCCCAGTCGGCCTGTGCGAGCGCTTCGGCCTTGTTCAGCAGCACCTCGCCGTAACGGATGAGCACCTCGAAACGGCCGGTGCCATAGGTGTCCCAACTATGGTCATCCTCCACGAGGAACTTGCGAAGGTAGTAGCCCGTCACCGTGGTGGCTATCTCGCTCTTGTCAAACTTCTTATAACCGTCCTTGCCGCCCACATAGGTCTCTATCGTGCGTCCTTCCCAAGGCGCACCGTTGTAGAGGATGGTGGCATAGAAGCGGGGATCGCGGCCGGAATACGGATCAGCGCCGTGTGTGGTCCAGGAGAACGGGGTACCGTCCGCCATCTCGAATTCGTCCGCGAGTTCGGATGTGGGCACGAGCCAGGAAAGGATCGTCCTTCCGCCGGCATTGTGATAAGCTTCGTCGCCCTTAGGACGGAACATTTCGTCCACGCTCACGGAGAGGTTGGAAGCCACGTTCGAAGTGAAGAATTCCACTATGAAGAGGTTCTCCGGGCTCCTCTCGTCCGAGAAGATGTTGGAGAACACGGGGTCCAGGGCGGCGCCGGCGGCCTTGCACTTGTTAGCGGCGTCCACCGCCACATCCCACTGCTTCGCGTAGAGCGCGACCCTGCTGAGGAGGCCGTAAGCCGCCGCCCTGGTCACACGGCCGCGCCATTTGTCCGGCCAGGCCACGGGAAGAGCGGGAGCGGCAAGTTGCAGTTCGTCGATAATGAACTGCCAGGTATCCGCCTCGGTGCTGATGGGTTTGTCGTTCTGGTTGGGTCCGTCCAGTTCCTTGCGCAGTACTACCCCGCCCCAGACACGGGCAAGATGGTAGTAGGAATAAGCGCGGAGGAAGTGGGTCTCGGCTTCGCGTATTGCGAGCCACTCCGGATCCTTGAAGTTCGAGCGATACTTCTCGAGGTTGTTGAACCACTCGTTGTAGCGCTTGATACGGATGTAGACCTCGTCCCAGCAGTCGAGTATGCTGGTTTTGTCTTTGGTGAACTCGGAGGTCCAGATCATACAGCGGTTGTAACGCTGGACGGAGTTCCAGTCGCCGCTCTTGATGATGTCCGTGAGGGCGTCCGTGAACTTGCTGTTCAGGCCATAGAACTCCGCGCGGTCGCGGACTCCACCGTAGTTACCGATAGTATATGAGTCGAAAGTATCCTGATCGCCGGACCATATGACTGATTCGGAGAAGTAGTCTGGCGACTTCACATCAAGGATGGATTCGCAGGATACCGCCACCGCTGCGGCGAGTATGAGCAATACTGATTTTACCGTTTTCATCGCTTTAGAATGTGAGGTTTACGCCGACACTGTAGGTCTTCTGCTGAGGATAATAACCATTGTTGATGCCCGGATTCTCAGGGTCCATATAAGGGAACTCAGTGATGGTGAACAGGTTCGTTCCGGCCACATAGACCGAAGCCTTGCTGAGTCCCGCATGCCTGACTATGTTCGCGGGGAGAGAGTACGCGAGTTGGAGGTTCTTGAGGCGGAAATACGCGCCGCTGACCACCAGGATCTCGGAAAGATAGTCGTTGTTCGAGTTGTAAGTGCCGTGCAGACGAGGGTACTTCGTGTTTGTGTTGGGGGTGTAACCCTCTCCATACTGGCCGGGATACTCTTCCACCGGCCTGTACATCCTCTCCACAAGATACTTGAAGGTGTTGCCGCTCTCATAGAACGGACGGGTGTAGATAGTGCCGTCTACGTGTCCCGTGGACTGATAATAACCGTTCAGCGGGTAATCGCAGAGGCCCACTCCGTAGAACAGAGCCGTGAGGCTGATGCCCTTCCAGGCGAGTTCCAGATTCAGCGAGTAGTTGATCTCAGGGAGGGTGGAGCGACCGACCTGGACATAGTCCTGGACACGGTCGAACTGGCCGTCGCCGTTGATGTCCTCATACATACAGTCACCTATCATATAATAGCCGGACGGCGGCGCGGGGGCTGCGGCTATCTGTTCCTCGGTCTCGAAGAGGCCGATGTAGTGATAGCCGTAGAGTTGGCCGAGCGGCTGGCCGATCACGATATTGCCGTAGTACGGCTGCGAATCGGCCACCAGACGCGAAAGGACCTTGTTGCGCGACCAGGAGAACATTCCGCGCACGGAATACGAGAATCCGTTGGAAAGCCAGTTGTTGTGGTTCACGACCAGTTCCAGTCCCCTGTCGTCCATGGTTCCCGTATTAATATAGGAAGGATGGTTCTTTCCGAGCGAGGGAGCGTAGACATTGCCGCCGGCGTCCTCGAGGATGCGGTCGGTGTACTTATAGAACCAGTCGAACTCCACGGACAACTTATTCTTGAACATGGTCGCCTCGAAACCGGCGTTGTAGCAGGTCATATGGGACCATGTCAAGTCGCTGTAGACATATCCGTCGGTGTAGAATGCTGCGACCGGGGTGTTGTTGAAGCCATAGAAGTAGCCGGGCGCGTTCGAGCGGTAACGGTTCTGCCATAGATACGGCGAACAGTCGTTCGAACCCAACTGGCCTATCGAGGCGCGGAGTTTCATGAAGTCCACGAAGTGAACGTGGTCGCTGAAGAAGTTCTCCTTGGAGATGGTCCAGCCCACTGCCACGGACGGGAAGATGCCCCACCGGTTCTCGGGAGCGAAAATGTACGATGCGTCCTGCCTGGCCGTGAATTCCACGAGATATTTTTCGTCGTAGATATACGACAGGCGCTCGGCGAAACCGATGTCCGCGGTGTTGTAGTGCCTGCCTTCCACCGGGCTGATGGTCTTGGTTCCGTTGTTCAGGTCCATGGGCTCGTCGGCCACATAGCCAGATTTGTTGCCCCACATAGACTCGCTGAAGCGGACAGTCTGCTCATAAAGGGCTATGGCGGAAATGACGTGCTTGCCGAAAGTGCGGTCGTAGGAGATCTGAGGGCGGACCGTAGATGACCAGTCGTGCGAATAACTCTTCGCGAAGACCGATTCAGGTATGCCCTGCGAGACCGTCTTGGTCGCATTCAGGCTCGTGCGGTCGAAGTAGTACAGTTCATACGCGCGCTGGTACGACTTCGCATTGCTCATCGCGAAATTGAAGCCGCCGAACACTGAAGCCTTCAGGCCGCGGAGGAAGTCGATATTGTCGAAACTATACTCGAGGGTGCTTCTAGCCGCGAATTCGTATGTTCTCGAATCCGAATAACCGGACTCTGTCAGAGCGCTGTCCGGCGAGAGCACCATCTGTCCGTTCAAAAGAGCGAGCGGATAGGTGACGCCGTCTGCATCGGTGTAAGTATTCTTAATGATAGGAATACAGTAGTTCGCCCTCTGGATAGGGTTGAAGTATCCCTGGATGAAGCGGAGAGAACTATCGAAACTGTAGCCGGGCATATGGCGGTAGGTGTAACGACCCGTCATATTGATATTGTACCTGAGGCCCTGGGCCAACTTGGCGTCGATGTTAGCGCGGACGTTGTAACGGGTCAGGCCAGTGTTCTTCACAATACCTTTCTGGTCCATATAGCCCATACTCGAGAAGTAACTGAACTTGTCGTTGCCTCCCGATGCGCTGATGTTGTGCTGCTGGAGAGTACCGAAGTTGTTGTAGATAGTTGATCTCCAGTCAGTGCCGCCGGCGTCCAGCCAGGCGTCGTCGCCGGTCACTCCGTTGGCCTGCATGGTCCTGATGGCATCGTCCGTCCACATAGGAGAGTTGCCGTCCAACATGCGGGCAAGATTATGCCAGTAGATATACTCGCGTGCGTTCAGCATCTCTGGCATTGCAGTGTTCTGGGTGAGGGTGTACGAACCGTCGTAATTGATGGTGGCGTGGTCCGCCTTCGAACCGGACTTGGTCGTGATGAGGATAACGCCGTTACCGCCCTTCACTCCGTAAATAGCGGCGGTCGCCGCGTCCTTGAGCACTGAAATCGAAGCGATATCGTTAGGGTTCAGGTTCGAGATCTGGCCGCTCTCCATACCGTCTATGATGTACAGAGGGCCGCTGTTGCCGCCGTAGGTCGCGAGACCGCGCACGGTGATGCTCGCCTGGTCCTCGCCGGGCGTGCCGGACGACTGGATTGCCGTGACGCCCGCGAGTTTTCCCGCGAGCATATTAGTCACGTCGGTTGTAGGAGCCTTCACGATATCCTTGGAGGTGACCTGAGTCACCGAACCGATGACGAACTGCTTCTTCTGCGAGCCATAGGCCAGCACCACGACCTCGTCCAGGAAGAGATTATCCTCGGACAGAGTGACGGTGATTCCGTTCCTTGCGGGCACATCCTGGTCCGCATAGCCTATGCACGACACGGTCAGGGTCGCTCCCTTTCGCACGTTAATGAGGAACTCTCCTCCGGAGTCTGTGCTGACTCCGTTCGACGTGCCTTTCTCGATAATGGCAGCGCCCGGCACCGGCAGACCTCCCTGGTCCACCACCTTACCCTTTACGGGCAGCGTCTGCTGGGCATACGCCAAAGGCATTCCCGCAAACAGCAAGAGTATCGCCATGCAGGAAATGAACAGCTTTCTAGATAAAGACATCAGTTGATTAGTGTTTAGTGGTTTCAAAGATACGAAATAATCCGAAACATTGTATCTCGGTTGCAACACTACTCTAGCATAATTTTTGTATATTTGACCACTAAAAAAAATATAATTAAGTAGGTTAATTATGAAAAAAACAATGCTTGCAGCGTTGGCTCTTCTTGCCGGCGCTATGTGCTTTGCCCAGCAGCAGATGCCCCCGCTTCCCATCGATTCAGCGGTCCGCATCGGTAAACTCGACAACGGTCTTACTTATTATGTAAGGCATAACGAGGAGCCCAAGGGCCAGGCTAACTTCTACATCGCCCAGAAGGTGGGTTCCATCCTTGAGGAAGAAGACCAGAGAGGTCTTGCCCATTTCCTGGAGCATATGTGTTTCAACGGCACTCAGAACTTCCCCGGAAACGGTGTGATCAAGTACTGCGAGAGCATCGGCGTTAAGTTTGGCGCGGATCTGAATGCCTACACCTCGATCGACGAGACGGTCTACAACATCGACAATGTGCCGGTGGCGACCTTCCCTACCGCCGTGGACTCCTGCCTCCTGATCCTTCACGACTGGGCAGGCGCCCTCCTTCTCGAGGGTGACGACATCGACCACGAAAGAGGAGTTATCCACGAAGAGTGGCGTTCCCGCCAGAATGCCTCGATGAGGATGTATGAGAAGATCCTCCCCGAGATTTACCCTGGCAACAAATATGGCCAGCGCCTCCCCATCGGTCTGATGTCCGTCGTGGACAACTTCCCGTATGAGGCCCTCCGCGCATACTACAAGAAGTGGTATCGCCCTGACCAGCAGGGTATCGTGGTGGTCGGCGACATCGACGTGGACGAGGTCGAGGCGAAGATCCAGGCTATCTTCGGCACCCTCCCCGCCCCCGCGGCAGATGCGGCAGAGCGTTACTATCTCCCCATCGAGAAGAACGTGGAGCCCATCATCAGCATCGCCAAGGACAAGGAGCAGCCTTATGCAATGACCTATATCTTCAAGAAACACGACGCCGTGAAGCCTGAGGAGAAGGTCGATCTCAACTACGGCATCTATTACTACGCGCTTAACGCAGCTACCATTATGATGGGCGAGCGTATCCAGGAGATGCTCCAGAAAGCAGATCCTGACTTCGTGGATGCCGGTATCGACGACGAGGACTTCTTCCTCTCCAAGACCGAATCCGCATTCACCGGTTATGTTATCACTGACGAGAAACAACTCCTCCGCGGAATCACTTCCGTCTATCGCGAGATGCTCCGCGTCATCCGCAACGGTTTCACCGCTTCCGAGTATGACCGCGCCCGCCAGAATATCCTCACAAATCTTGAGACCCAGTTCAACCAGCGCGACAAGAAGACCAGCGGCAGTTACTGCCGTGAGTATGTCCGCCACTTCATCGACAACGAGCCTATCATGGGTATCGAGAACCAGTTCTCCCTCACCCAGCAACTCGCCCCGATGATTCCCGTGGAGGCCATTAACCAGATCGTCGCTTCCATCATCGAGCCCAACAACCTCGTGGTTGTGTGTATGCTCCCTGATAAGGAAGGTGTCGTCTACCCGACCGAGGAAGAGATCAAGGCCGCATTCGCAGCCGTAGAGGCAGAGGAAATCGCTCCGTACGAGGACAAGGTTTCCGATGAACCTCTCATCAGCAAACTTCCCAAGGCAGGCAAGGTCAAGAAGAGCGAGCCCGCTCCTTTCGGCTACACCAAACTCACCCTTAAGAACGGCGCTACCGTCTACTTCCAGCAGACAGACTTCAATGCGGACGAGGTTATCTTCAGGGCCACCAGCAAGGGCGGAAAGTCCCTCTATGGCAACGAAGATATCGTGACTCTGTCCAGCATCGGTGAGCTGATTGATGTGGCCGGTCTGGGCAACTTCTCCAGCACCGAACTCAGCAAGGCTCTCACAGGCAAGAAGGTCAGCCTCTCCGCCAATGTGAACGAGTATATGGAGGCCCTCAGAGGAAAGAGCACCCCGAAGGATTTCGAGACTCTCCTCCAACTGAACTACCTCTACTTCACTGCACTTCGCAGCGACGATGAAGCATTCCAGTCATGGAAGACCAAGACTGCCGCCATCCTCGCAAACCAGGAGGCACAGCCTATGTCCGCCCTTCAGGACAGCATCAAACTTGTCTACGCTGATCCTACCCGCGGCTACCGTCTCAAGTCTGCAGATATCGATAAGGTTGACTATGCACGCGCTATGAAGATTGCTGCAGAGCGCTTCTCCAACGCAGCAGACTTCAACTTCATCATCACCGGCGCCATCAGCCTCGAGGAGGCGAAGCCGTTCATCGAGCAGTACATCGGCTCACTCCCTGCCAAGAAGAACAAGAAGGAGAACTTCAAGATTTCCGGCTACGAGTTCCGCGAGGGACCTCTCGATGTGAAGTTCGAGCGCCAGATGGGTACCCCTATGGCCACCAGCCTCACCCTCAGTTCAGCGAAACTGGAATACAACCTAAAGAACGATCTCGCATTCGATATCGCTTGCCAGACCCTTTCGATGGTGCTTCTCGAGGAAATCCGCGAGAAAGAAGGCGCGACATACTCGATCGGAGCCTACGGCGGAACCAACTCAGTTCCTTTCGCCAACGCCTATATGCAGATTATCTACCAGACCAATCCTGAGAAGGTAGAGTATACTGAGGGCAGGGTTGCAGAACTCATTGCAGAGTTCCTCGAGACTGGTCCTTCCGCAGAGAACCTCGCCAAGGCCAAGGAATACCTTGCCAAGGAGTACAAGGCAAATCTCACCGAGAACACCTTCCTCAATGGAAACCTCAGCGAGTACCTCCTCAGCGGCCTCGATCTGAGCACTGAATACCTTGCGACTCTGGACGCCATCACCGCAGACGATGTGAAGGCTACCCTCAAGGCTATTCTCGATCAGAACAACAAGACTTCGATCTTGATGGTCGGAGTTGAATAAAAAAAGGCGGCCCTTGAGGGTCGCCTTTATTTTTTAAAGCAATTCGAATGAGGCAGAGTTCCGAGTGCGGGAATCGCCTCCGATGAATACCTGGAACTCGCCGGGCTCGGCGCCGTACTTCATTTCCTGGTTCCAGAACGAAAGGGCGTCCATGCCAATCTCAAAAGTGACTTCGCGGGTCTCGCCAGGCTGCAGGAGTACTTTCTCGAAGCCCTTGAGTTCACGGACAGGACGCGAAGAAGAAGCCACCACGTCTCGAATGTACATCTGCACGACCTCCTTGCCAGCGACAGCGCCGGTGTTGGTGACCTTCACAGAAGCGGTCAACTTCTCCCCCGCCTTCATCTTTTCGGCGGACAGAACGACAGGACCGTATTCAAACGAAGTATAGCTGAGTCCATATCCGAACGGATACACCGGATCATTGTCCACATCCAGATAATTCGAGCGGAACTTCATAAACCAGCCGCCCTCATCCAGAGGCCTGCCAGTGTTCTTATGAGCGTAATAGATAGGAACCTGTCCCACGTTCTTCGGGAAGGACATAGTCAACTTTCCGGACGGGTTCACATCGCCGAACAGCACGTCCGCGATAGAATATGCCGCCTCGGTGCCGCCGAACCAGGTGTCCAGGATGGCGGGGACGTTCTCGCTCTCCCACTGAATAGTGAGCGGGCGGCCGTTAAAGAGCACCAGAACCACGGGCTTGCCGGTCTTAAGCAGCGCCTTAAGAAGATCCTTCTGCACATCGGGAATATCGAGCGAGGTGCGTGAAGAAGCCTCACCGGACATCTCCGCCGATTCGCCGAGAGCGGCTATAACCACGTCCGAGCGCAGCGCCACGGCGATAGCCTCAGCCAGCATCGCGCCGTCAGAGCGATTGTCGCGGCCAAGGTCTTTGCCGAACAGAGTCGAGTTCGCCTCGAGGACGGGATCCTTGCAGAGATTCGAGCCCTTGGCATATAGAACGCGCACATCCGAGCCTGCAACTTCCTTGATTCCATCCAATAAAGACGTTGTGCGGCCATGCTGGGCTGCCACAGACCATGTTCCAGGCATATTCGAACCGGCGTTGGCCAGAGGGCCTATGACGGCCACCGTACCCTTACGGGTGAGCGGAAGCACGGGCTTGCCCTTGAATTCCTCATTGCGAAGGAGCACATACGACTCGCCTGCTATACGGCGGGCAACAGCTCGGTTCTCGTTGCTGTAGATAACTCTGGCGCCTTCTTCCTCACGGCAGAACTTGTAAGGATCATCGAACAGGCCGAGTTTGTACTTCGCTTCCAGCACCCTGCGGCAGGCCTGGTCCAGAGTCTTAAGCGAGACTTCACCCTTCTCGATGCCGGGGATGGTCTGCGTGAACAGCGCCTCGGCGACCATGTCCATATCCATACCTGCATTCAGAGCGCGAACGCCCACTTCGTGGTAATCGCCCACTCCGTGCATTATGCACTCGGAGATGCCGGTGTAGTCGGACACTACGAAGCCGTCCCAGCCCCACTGCTCGCGAAGCACCTCAGTAAGGAGCCACTTGTTGACCGAAGCCGGCACATCATCCACGGTGTTGAAAGAGGCCATGAATGAGCCGGCGCCTGCGTCGGCAGCGGCTTTGTAGCCGGTCATATAGTCGTTGAACATGCGCTGGTGCGACATGTCCACGGTGTTGTAGTCGCGTCCGGCTTCCGCTCCGCCATAGAGGGCGAAGTGCTTGACGCAGGCCATAATCTGGTCCTTCGAGGCGAACTGCTCGCCCGGGCGGCCCTGATAACCGTAAACCATCGCCTCCGCTATGCGGGCGTTCAGGTACGGGTCCTCGCCGCTCCCTTCGCTCACACGGCCCCAGCGCGGATCGCGACCGAGATCGACCATGGGGCTGAAGGTCCACGCGATGCCGTCGGCTGATGCCTCCACGGCCGCTATGTGCGCGGATTCCTCCACCGCCGCCATATCCCAGGTGCAGGACAAGCCGAGCGGAATCGGGAAGGTGGTTTCATAGCCATGGATGACATCCATACCGAAGATCAGCGGGATGCCGAGCCTGGACTGCTCCACCGCTATCTTCTGGTAGCGGCGGATTTCGGCGGCGCCTTTGACATTGAGCAGGCCGCTTACCTCGCCCTTGGCGATACGGTCTTCCCTTCTCCCGTGACGATGTCGCCGGCCACGGGCAGGTTCAACTGGCCCGCCTTCTCTTCGAGGGTCATCTTCTTCATGAGAGCGTCGATGAACTGGTCCATCTTCGCGTCCTTGTGGATCGCTTTGTTGCCGGTGCATCCTAATGCAAGAGCGGCAAACAGTATCAAGCTTAGTGTTTTCTTCATATTGTTATTTCCAAGTAAATCCAAGTTTTGTAAGGCCTGCCTGCACGTCTGTGTCGCGCATAAAGTAGTCCCAGAGCAGGCCGGTGCGGTAGTTCTCCATCATCACCACGATAGGTCCCTGATCTATCGCAATGTAAGATTGTGCGAACCAGTTTTCTTTAAGGGCGAAAGCGTCCTTGAAGCCGTATTCGCCCCAAAGGCGGTCGCCCAATTTGTAGTAGAAGTATTTCATCGCCACCATCGACTCGTCCGGACTGTAGGGGAAGGAAGCGAGGGCTGCGGTGGGGGCGACGGTGCCGGTGTCGTGGTTAGGGCTCGAGGCCGTGTAACCGTCGTAATAGTCTGATGCAGTGAGACCCCAGCACTGAGCGCTGTAGCCATAACCGGCCTTCGAGTTCACGCAGTATTCATAGTTTGTGCGAACGTGCTTGCTGAGCTGCTGCCAGTAGTCTCTGGTCCCGTCGTTAAGTTTGCGGGGATCCAGACCCATGTAGGAGTAGTGCACGAAGAACAAAGGGTTCTTGTAGCCGTAGGAATTGGAAGGCTTCCAGCCCTGCTCGTAGACATCCTTGGTAATCGGGTAGGTTGGTGACGAGGCTGCGAGGATGTAAACAATCTGTGCTTCGTTCCAGCCAGTGATTCGCATATTCATCCTCCAGTCGTGGTTCGCCGACCAGTGCCAGTAGAGCACGTTCTGGCCATCGCGCTGGAACCAGGTCCATTCGACTGACTCCCAGAGTTCTGTTATCTTCGAGCGAAGTGAGGTTTCAGTCGCATCCGAGCCGTTGAAATACTGCCTCGCGGCCAGAAGGCCCTCGATCAGGAAGGCCGTCTCCACCAGGTCGGCGCCGTCGTCATAGGTGCTGAAGGCGATCGCCTTGCCGGTCTCGCCGTTGATCCAGTGCGGCCACGCGCCATGGAAACGCTCGGCTGCGGCGAGGAAGTTCGCGATCTTCATGATGCGCGCTGCCCCCTCGGCCCGGGTGATCCAGCCGCGTTCCACGCCCACGATGACTGCCATGATCCCGAAGCCGCTCCCGCCCGCAGCCACGGTGTCGCCCGAGCCGAGCCTCTCGCGCGCCAGCCCGCTGGTCTGGTGGGCATAGTCCCAGAAGTACTTGAAAGTGGTTCTTTGGACCTTATCGAAAAGTTCGTCATCGGAGATTTCAGGGAATTTGTCGGAAGTGCTGTAGCCGGTGACGAAAGCCAGTTTGTAGTCGTAGAGAATGTCCACACCGAAATTCTTGCCGGCATAGAGACGGAGAATTATCTTGGTGGACGAAGGGAGCGTCTTGTTGGAAGAAATGGTAAGTACTTTGCCTTCCACGGAGAGGTCAAAACTATCCTGAGACACTCCGGTGATGCTTATTTTGTCCGGGTCCATCTTCGACCCATCCAGGTCTTTGCTGAAAGTCAGGCGCCACATGGCGCTGCCATTTACATCGGAAGGGACACTCTTTTCAGTGATCGCCTTTCCGTTGAATTCGAATGAAAGGATTTCCGCCTTGGGATAGACGGTCTCCTCCTGCGGAGTGCAGGAAAACAAGGCTGCAAGCAGCATCAGGGGCAGAAAATGTTTCATTCAATTAAAAATGGAGGGCCTGCGCAGGGCAGACCCTCCGGAAAGCTTAACAGTAATTAGTCGTTGATGTTTGCAATCTCAGCCCTGTAGAGCTCGGCAACCTCTTCTGCGGAAAGACCGCGGTTGTAGAGACGCATTTCGTCGAGCTTGACATTCTCGAGGTCACCCATCCACTCGTCGGTTGCACCGTTCACGAGTTTAGGAAGCCATGCACCGATGTTCAGACCGGTAGCGGTT
This sequence comes from uncultured Bacteroidales bacterium, assembly GCA_905234775.1. Next base: position 27,089 of record CAJOJC010000024.1, read on the forward strand.
GACCAGTTGAGATTTCCCGCAGGAGTGCCCTCGGCTGCGGTCCAGTCGTAGCATGCAACTGCTCCCTCGGGAGTCACCTCAGCGCCGTTTGCGAAAGCGTGGAACTCAGACTTTGCAGCATCATAGCTGTAGACGACATGGATCCAACGGGCAGCGGTCCAGCACTTGTCATATTCGTCGGCATAGGTCTTCCAGAATGCACCGTTCTCATTGTAACGGAAGCAGTTTTTGAGGGTCAGATAGCCGTCGCCAACTGCGGTACGGTCCACAGAGATAGACATGCAGCCCCAGAAGAGGTCTTCGGAGCTGACCTGGAAATACATAGGAACGGGAGCCTCGGTCACCTCAGGTCCATTGAGCCAGAACGAGATGGTGAAAGCCGTCATTTCCTTGATCTTGCTGTCTGCGGGAAGATCATAGACAAGGTATGATCCTTTTGTTCCCTGATAGCACTTACCGGTGCGGCCTTCAACGAAGTTGGCCTCTGAGCCGGTACCCTGATCCTTCGGGGTAAGCTTGGAGATGTACTCAGTAGCATCCTCCATCGGGAAGTAAGCTACGAGAGCGTCCTTGGCGACGGTGATTTCAGCCTTTCCGTTAGGAGTGTTGGGTCCTTCGGGAGTCTTGTCGCAAGATGCGAATGTGCAGAGTGCAAGCGCTGCTGCAGCGAAAACATAAAGTTTCTTCATGATTTGAATAAAAAAATAAGGTTGTTAATAAATGTTGTTGGTTTAAGTTTTCTAGTATGTGTAACCCGGACTCGGCGTCAGACCCTCGTTGAGAGAAATCTGTGTCGAAGGAATCGGGAAGTAATCGTGGAATGCCGTCTTGGCATTGGACTTCTGGGCACCTACCACTTCAGCGACTTTTCCGAGGCGGATAAGGTCGAAGATACGGTTGCCTTCGAGGGCGAGTTCGGCACGGCGCTCGTCGTAGATATTGTCCAGAGTGGCAGCAGTATTGGCGATTCCTGCACGGTTCTGGACAAGATGAAGGGCGTCGTCGGCGCTCAGGCCGCAGGTTCCGGCCGGAGCTCCATGGACGAGAGCCTCGGCGTAGATGAGGAGAATCTCTGCGTAGCGGATCAGTCGGATGTTATGATCGTAGCCGTAAGCGTTAGTGTTATAGGTGTTGTACTCAAGCGGAGTGTAGACTTTTCCATTATAGTACTGGTTAGGACACTTATCGCTGATATAATCTCCTTCGGGAGTGGTCTTGCCTTTCTCGAGGAAGGTTATATCTATACGCTTTGCATCTCCCCTGCCCTGAAGGAAGGTCAGGAGATTGTCGTTAGGCACATTGAAGCCCCAGCCCTGCATTCCGGCGGGGGTGTTGCTTCTCGGGCCCTGATAGTAGGCGTAGAGAACATACGGAGCCGCACCGGAAGTCTGTCCGAGGTCGGAAGATTCAATCTCCATAAGCGATTCGGAGCAACCTTCACCGTCCACCGAGAACAGGAAGCGATAGTCGTCCTGAAGAGCGAATTTGCCGGATGAGATAATAGCGTCGCAGGCTGCGGCCGCGGTCGTCCAATCCTCGCGATAAAGAGCGTGCTTGGCTTTCACAGCATAGGCAGTGTACTTGGTGTAACGGGTGCCCCAAGCCTTGCTATACGATTCGGGAAGAGTGTCGATAGCCTCGTCAAGGTCCTTGCAGACATACTGATAGAGCTTGTCGAGCGACACTTGAGGGTTGTTTGCGAGCTGATCTGCCGTCATGTTGCCCTCCACGATAGGCACGCTGCCGAAGGTGCGCATAAGCTCGAGATAAGCGTAGGCCCTGATGACCTTGGCTTCGTTGGCGCACTGGCGGGCGTAAGCCTTGTTCTCGTCCGTGCTCATTGCGGCGTAGTAGTTTGCCTCCTGAATGAGGGCGTTGTTGGCAGATGAGATTATGTCGTAGTAGCCTGTCCAAAGGGAATTGAACATGTAGTTGTTCGGGGTGAACGTGTACTCGTCCATTTCCTTTGCATAGGAGTTGTCGGATGCTTCCGAGCCCTTGTCGGAATCGTCGGAAGTGACATCTGTGACGCAGATATACGGGAACCAGATGTCATTGCGCATCTGGGCATAGGCGGCGCTGACCGGCTGGAAGATATTCTCAGCCTTGGTGTAGTCCGTTGCAGTGGACGGCATAGTTCCCTCCACACGGATATTGAGGAAATCGGAGCACGAAGCCACGATCGTCAATGCTGCTGCGAGCGAAAGAAGGTATTTGATCTTTTTCATGACTCTCTGCATTTTAGAAATTGACATTCACACCGAGGGTGTAGATAGACTGCATAGGATATACGCTGTTGTCTATTCCGGAGCTGATTGCCGAGCCGCCGATTTCAGTCGTAAATCCGTTGTAGCCGAAGAGAGTGAGTGGACGCTGAGCGGAGACATAGGCCCTGATGCTCTTTGCCCATTTCATACCGGAGAATGTGTAACCCGCCTGGATGTTGTTTATGCTGACTGAAGAGCCGTCCTCAAGGTAGAACTCGTTACAGCTCTGAGTGAAGGCATAACCAGCTGCTTCAGCGGACGGGTATTTGTTAGTTTTGTTATCCTTGGTCCAGCGGTTCTTGTAGAAATCCAGATCGTAGTTAGCCTCGGTGAACACACCGCGCTGCATTCTCTTGTAGTTGAGAATCTTGTTTCCGATCTGGGAATTGATAAGCATCGAGAAATCCCAGTTCTTGTAGTTGAAACCCACATTGAAGCCGAGGATGAGCCAAGGGAGAGGGCTTCCAAGATAAGTTATATCGTCTTTATTGACCACATTGTCACCGGTCACATCCTTATACTTGAAGAAACCGGCGTCCTTAATGTTCTGGAGGACGGGATCCTGGAGAGCCTCTTTTTCTGAAGCGTAAACTCCGTTGATCTTGTAGCCCCAGAAACCGCCGATCGGATACCCGACTGCGGCGCGGGTAGCATAGTTACCGTTGATCTCAGTACCGGGCACGAAATCGTTGGAGCTAAGCTCAAGACCGCTGAGCTTGGTGACCTCGTTGTGGTTGAAGGTCGCGTTGAGCCCAAGGTTGTAGCTGAAATTCTGGCTGACACGCTCGGACCAGCCGAGGGAGAGCTCCACACCAAGGTTCATCACCGAGCCATTGTTCGAGAGGAGGTTGGCAGTGCCGCCGCCGGCAGCAATCGGGGTGTAGAACACCACATTATCCGTCATACGGTCGTAGATGTCCAACTCACCATGGAGCTTTCCTTCCATCATCGAGAAGTCTGCACCGATATTGGCTTCGGTCACGACCTCCCACCTGAGATAGTTGTTGTAGACTGTCTGTGCGCCCACGCCGTCTACGACTGTCTCTCCGAACACTGCGGATGCACCCATACCGGATGCTCCCACCGTGACGGCTGAGTTGGCAGGCACGTTGTCGTTACCGAGCATACCCCAGGAAGCACGGAGCTTCAGGTAATCGAAGATCTGCTGATCCTTCATGAAGTCTTCGTCCGAGATATTCCAGCCGAGACCCACCGAAGGGAAGATTCCCCACTTCTCCTGATACTTGGACGAACCGTCCGCACGGAGAGTGACTGTGGCCAGATACTTTTCAGCGAAGTTGTAGGTGCCGCGGGCGAAGAAAGACAGACCGTTGTAACGGGCAGCGCCGTCCGATGTGGTCTGATTCTTCGGGGAGCCGTTGACCAGATACCTGGATGCGGCGTCGTAGTTAGGAACCGAATTCCTGGTGCCGTAGAGGTAGGATGAGAACTGGGTCCTGACGGAATTACCGACCATCACGGAATATGAATGCTGACCGTTGCGGTCGCTGAAGGTGAGGACATTGTCGAAAATCTGGTTCAGACCATAGCCAAACTGCTTGGTGAAAGTGCTGGTTCCAACACACTGGCTACCGCCTACATTGAATTCCGGAGTGTAGTTCTGACTGTCGTAGAAGTTGAAGTCAAGATTGTAGGAAGTTTTGAGGCTGAGCTTTTCGCTGATGGTGAACTCTGCGTACGCTGCGAGGACCTCTTTCAGACCGGATTCCTGGTTATTGTTGTAGTAGGCGTTTGCGATAGGGTTGCCGTAGGCATTTGCGAAACCGTAGAGCTGCGGGGAGTCGAACTTGACAGGATAGGCAGTTTCGTTGGCATCGTTGTAGATGCTGTAGACAGGCGGATTCAGGAAGGCCTGGTAGAACGCGTTGCTATTGTAGTGGTTTGTCTTCGAACGGGAGAGAACCGAGTTCACACCCATCTTGAGCCAGGAAGTCATCTTCTGGTCCAGGCGTGTGCGGATGTTGATGCGGTTGTAGTCGTTCGTGCAGTGGTTCATGATACCGTCCTGGTAGAAGTAGCTCACACCCACTGAGTAGTTGGTGTTGTCCGAAGCACCCGAGAAGTCGATGGAATGACTGGTGGTGAGGGCAGGACGGACGAGAGCGGCATACCAGTCGGTGTCGCCGTTGTAGTTGGCGGCAGACTTGGGCACATAGCCGGTTGTGTTCTTGTTCGCCTCATTCATCAGCTCGATGTACTGCTCGGCATTACAGAGCTTCATGATGTTGGTCGGGATCTGCACGCCGCCGTAGCCTTCGTAGTTGATAGTGAGATGGTCCTTCGCACCTTTCTTGGTGGTGACGATAATGACGCCGTTTGCTGCGCGCACGCCGTAGATGGCGGCCGCGGATGCGTCCTTAAGGACCGTCAGGTTCTCGATGTCGGAGCTCGAAAGGAAGTCGATATTGTCCACGAAAGTTCCGTCCACCACATACAGAGGAGTTGCGTAATCGCTGATGGAGCCCACACC
>CAJOJC010000025.1 GCA_905234775.1 uncultured Bacteroidales bacterium
CGGGCGATCAGCGTGATGTCGGCGGATCCACGGCTGAACTCGGACGTGGTCACATGCGTCAACCGCCGCAACCTCGGCGAGCTGCCCGAAATCTGGGCCATGCTCGAGGCCATGGGCGTCCGGCAGTGGCGCCTGTTCACGATCATCCCGATCGGGCGGGCGGCTAATGACCCCGACATGCGCCTTGAACCGGGCGAACTGCGCTCGCTGATGGACTTTATCGCCGCGAAGCGCGCGGCAGGCGGCCGGATGAGGGTCACTTTCAGCTGCGAGGCCTACGTCGGCCCGTACGAGGAGCGGGTGCGCAGCTACCGTTTCTTCTGCCATGCGGGTGTCAACATCGCCTCGATCCTGATCGACGGCCGGATTTCGGCGTGCCCCAACATCGACCGTGACGCGTTCGCGCAGGGTAATATTTATGAGGAAAAGTTCTGGGATGTCTGGCAATCTCGCTTCCTGCCATTTCGCGACCGTGAGTGGGCCCGCCGCGGCGGCAGTTGCGCCGGCTGTCGCCACTGGCGCGACTGCCTGGGCGGCGGCATGCATAACTGGCACGACGGCAAGCTCCTCGAATGCCACTGCGCAGAACTAATACTTTAAATATTTGTGGAGTATATCCATTTGCAGGCAATCTTCGAGTTTTGAGATCGTCTCCAGAGTGAGATTCTCGGTTCCTTTGAGGAGGCGACTGATATACTGAGGAGAACAACCGAGTTTTTCTGCTAACTCCTTTTGTCTGATTCCCAATTCTTCTATTCGCTTCATCACTTTTAGCGCAATGAAACCGGAATATCTTAGCCAGTGGCGGTTTTCTCTCCGCCACTGAGCATGTTCTCTCCAGTTTGTTCTCACACTTCGCCTTTCCAAAATGAAAAGCTCATTATCCGCATTCTTCATCATGATACTCTTCGAATCCTTTATAATCCACTATCCCAAGAGAAAGTAAATAATCTCTCACCTGATTTAACCGTTTTAATTCGGCTAACGTATGTTCTCGTTCTGACATATAAGCAGTCAGTTTGATAGCTCCACCAGTAATGATATATCGTCCGGACTCCAGTCTTATGGCATATAACCTAAGCCATGATTTGTGGTACCGATTAACACCTTTGGCCTTTTCCTTACTTAACAATACTTCTGAGGCGCTTGTGTTGACCAGGGGACGAAAGAGCTTGTCCAGATTGGCGTCAGGATCGAGATCCATAATTAAGCACTCCAAATCTCCGGCATCATCAACTGTATCAAAAATTGCTCTGTCAATATCTGTTATGTGGAAGTAGGTGGTTAGGTCTTCAATGTGTTTAACGAAAAACTCTCGCAACCACTGATAATCTGTCCACTGTGTAAACACCTTATCAAGGACATTAACGCCATTTTCCTCATAAACTACGGCCCAAAGTCTGCCGTTCTCTAAAATTTTTTCGAAGTTCATAGCTACTAAGTTTTAATTAAGTTGAACGCATACAAATATAGTAATCGTTTTCGAATAATCAACTTAAAAGTTGATATTTCGAAAACATACGCCGCCGATAGGGAGAAGAAAAAATTAGTTGGGGAAGGAAGACCACTCTTCGGCCGGCCTCGGCATCGCCTACCACGCCAAACCGAAGGTCAAGGCCACAGCCGAGCAGAACCTCTCGACCGTCGGCCTCGACGGCATTCTCTATTTCCTAGGATTGAAAGACTCCCAGATCGATCAGTAGGCTATTCGCTACGGAGCGGGTGTCCATTCGGTAGCTGTCCAGTTCGCTGGCATCGAAGCCTTTGTATATTCAGCATACCAGCCTGTATAACCAGCATCATTTGGCTTATTCATGGCATTAGTAAAATATGCTATCATATCGGGATGGCAGTATAGAGTGCCGTTGGTGCTAATACCGTCAGTCCACTTGTCTAGCCAGGATTCCAGGCTTGTTCTATCGTAATTGGCTATAACATAATCACCTTCGTTGTGAGCACTGAAGTAACATCTTACATAAGCAAGAGATGAGCAGTCGCGTAACATACTGTTGTAGCAACCCGCAGACATGGTGGTCGCAGGGAGGTCAGGAGCGTTCGTGAGAGAAGTACATTTTCTAAACATACCCTTGTAACACCTTACTGCAGTATAGTTAGGAAGAATGAGAGGATGGCTTGGGTCAATGTTAATATAGGTTAAATCAACATTCTTGCCCTTCGAGAATGTACCATTAAACGCATCTTCCGGCAATGTCGTTCCAAAAGTCCAATTCTCCGGATTAGAATAATCCTCCTCATCAGGACGACAGAGCAGGCTCATGATTTCTCCGCTAATTGTAACCAACTTACTGCTCTCGGTAGAGAAGAGAGGATTGCCATTGGGAGAGCCATAATCGTTATTCTCCGCTTTCGCGTTCTTATAGTTATCTTTCCGTCCTAAAACCCATATTTCATCACCAACGTTGGCTAAGGTGATAGCTGATGTGGGCACGGCCCAAGTCGTACCTCCGTCCGTGCTACAATAGAGATAATTCTTATAATTGTTATGGAAGGTCACTGACGTGCTTGCCACTGTAGCCTTTATGCGGAAACCATCGAAAGGGATTGCCGAACGAGAGACGGTATAGTAATTATTAGCCGCGAGTGTTTGGTCTGCAATATCGTCGATTTCCAGAAGTTCATTGCTGTCGGAAGGGGTTGTCCATGAGAGCGACAATTTTGAGTGGTCGAGTGATTGCTCTCCTCCTGGGAAAGCAGCGACGAATTGTGCCTTCCCAGCAGAGGTTATAGTTATGGATGCAGACCAGAAAGGATCGCTGCTGCCGTTGCGTAATTGAGCCGTGACGGTAGTATTGACGGGAGCGTCTAATGAGTGGACTCTAATCTCAAAGACAAGGAATGCCGATGATTGATTCAGCGTGAAACTGGTCGCGTCGTAAGTGGTGTTGCAAGTGAAGTTGCCATACTTTCTGACTGCATCATGAAGCGAGGTCGCATACTCATTGTTCGGATACGACGTGCTGGTTATCTTGCCTCCCGAAATACTATGTATTGCATCAGAATCACCGACTAATGTGACTGAGATGGTGGTCCCGGGGAGCAGGTCAAATTCATCGTCACACACAAGATCTCCTTCGAAATAACCGACTCTCTCTCCGGCGCCGGAGATTAGAGTAAGGAAGCCATAAAGGACTACATTTCCAGCTTCAATATGGCTCACAAAAAGCCTGTCACCAGCCTCGAATATATAATGGCCTGCATCAAGGCCTGCACGTGTAACGGTGCCTCCTTGTGCCGTGGCGCTATAATGAATAGTGTGGTAGGTGTGCTCCAGAGACACTTCCGCCTCCTTGTTGCAACCTAGCAGCAAGAGCAAAATGGGGAGCGTATACAGTAGTCTAAGTGTCTTCATATCATTATAGATTACCGCCGGGAACAGGGTCGCTGCCGAAATCGACTTCTCCTCCGGAAGGATTGCTGGTCGAACTGTTGTGAACCACCCTGACGAAGTGATACCATGCTCTCGTGCGATGGTAACCCTGAGTAGCTCCCACGTAGAGAGTATTGGAATTCAAAATTCTGGCGAGACTTTCGGTGGCAGCATCAGCCGAAGTGCCAGATCCGGTCCAATTGGATGTGTACATCTTTTGATTATTCCAGAAGATGCCATTCTTATCCATGCGGAAGTGTTGTTTCGCATCGACGTCCGGTTTGTAATTGCTGCCTGTCGCCAAGACTAAGCCTGTTCCAGTGCCGCCCGTAAAGTTGACATAATTATAACCGTTGGAAGCACCGGCGCTGGTTGTAATATTGGGACGGACATAACCATGTGCTCCTTCCTGAGCCGGATAGTAGATATGACAGACATAAGGGATCCTCATACCTGTGATAGTATGATCAGTGTCCGTGATGCCAATACTTATCAAATTGTCTCGACCGATGGTTTTATCGTTATCTCTTTGTCCTTTATCATTCAGTACTTCCAGATATGTGCAGTTAGACACATCCATGTTTGCTTCAATGAAGTCTCCGTTGAAGAAATAAATATCGCTAACTTTTTGTTGCTCCCAGATATTCTCAATATCCTCCGCTGTATTATAATCTATTCCAGCGACTCCAGTATTCGGTTGATAGTCGAGTTTGAGAATCTCCATTGTGGCGATATCAGACTTGGTGGTCACCTTCGATGCGCCAGTCCCGGTCGTGACTTCCAGCTGGAAGGAGTAAGTGCCTGCGAGCAGATCGGTTCGATTACTCTCATTGATGGTGTAGGTGTAGTTGGACAGCACACTCCAATGATTGGCGTCTCTGGGATCTGAATCAGGAACTTTTTCGAATACGTCGCCATAAGGATCTCTTACGACAAGCTTCCAACTTTCGATGGGTAAATCGGGCGAAGATGCCGTCACGAGAACCGGGAAGGAAGGTGTCTCATCGTGTTCATCGTATTCGCAAGGCATAAGCCTGACGGATGCAAACACTTCGGACATGATCTTGACTGGAGTCTCGAAGGTTCGCCTGATGGCCGCACTGTTGATGACCTCAGCGCGGAGAGACATATTGCCAAGGACAGGAATGTTCGGCACCGTCAAAGTGACATCTTCCATAACAGAAGCGGTGGAGCACTCCATAGTCTTCAAGCGGTTGGTGACGATATCTCCATTTTCGTCCGTGTAGACCAGATAGATGTTTATAGTCTTGATGGCCGAGCCCATGGATGTGAAGTTGAGGTTCGCTGTGAAATCTTCTCCTCTCCTCAATCTGTTGGCTGCGGGGACAGTAATCTTTCCGGTAATATCACCCGTTCTGTTGTTGTCTCGTACGCAGCGAATACCGGTCATGTGAGTACCATTATCGAGAAGGTGGAAACGATCTTGGCTCCTGGTGTAGCCCCAACCAATTTTTTCATCTTCGCTATCCGTCACATTGCTTCCAAGCATACCTCTGGAGTAGTATGTTCTGGTGGGATAAACGCTGTTGGCCCAATAATTACCAGGAAGCATCGCCACCATAAGGAGCATTTCTGTCATATTGGGCAGTCGATACCCCGAGGGGCAATAGTTATTGTGGCCGGAAGAAGTGATACTCAGATTGATATCGTCTTCATCATCAAGGGTCGTTCCGTCAGCAATAATCAAATTATTCTTGGCCTGTGCATTCAGTTCGAGATACACGCAGTTGTGAGTGGAGTATTCCTCGTGATAGGGAAGGTCTTCTAAAGTATACCCACGCAACGATTTGGGGTTGAGGCGGAAGAAGTTCAATGTGTAGGTGCCGTCTGCATTGGGTTGGACCTTACCGTTGGCATCCAGCCCGGCAGGGGCATCGTAGTACTGGTCAACCATCAAATCGAATGGAGCCTCGGAAATATCTTTGAGTTCTCCTCCGTCCAGATATGTGCCTATGTTGCGAACGCATCTGATTGAAGAGATTTCGTGCCTGTTGATTGCACCCGACGCTATCTCCGGGAAGGCCCAGTTGTAGACATTGTAGAACGACTTGGTCGCACCCTCCTCGGCTCGGATGGTCTCGGGGTTAACCATAGATGAAGCCGTGGATGAAACCACCCAAGACCTCCACTGGAGACCATCTACTTTGTCTTTTTTGTTCTTCGGCTGGTAAAGACGTGCGGAAGGCGTGACGGATTCGTTGCCAACCCACAGACCAACCAGCTGGTTGACGGATGCGATATACCAGCGAAGTTCATTCGGGTTTATATAGCCGTCTCCATTGTTGTCTCTATTTCTTGTGAGGCAGGAATATGCAAGATATTGATAATCGGTCGGCGTCTTCCTTAGTTCCGGAACTGTGTTGGAAACCGAGTAATCAATGAAGGTGTCCCATCTGGTAGTGGAGGCAGGTGTGACGCCCCAGATGGCAGCGGTGTTATATCTGCCGTTCTCATCATTATTTGGAACCGTATCGGTGGGAAGGGCGCGATCCGAAACATGGTTGGTGCCATCAATGTGCTCCGGCCACCATCCCCAAACTTCCTGACTGGGATCTTTTTTGTGACGGGACGGATATGACATTTCATCTACGTGTTCAGTACCCCAGATGGTCGAAAGGTCGGGGGAGTAGATGTTGTAGAAAGTCTGAATCGATTGCTGAATGATTGAGTGGCTGGATGTGATGACATCGCAGGTTCCATCAGCACTGTATTGCGCATTGGACAGGATATGCAGTTCGCGCGGTTCTGCATTGACGAACTGTCTCCAAAGATCAGGATCCTTCTCCTTGGTGGCAGGATGTTTTTCGTAGTAGTATTCGTCTATGAAGGCTGTGACGATTATCTGATTGTTGTTGTCGAACAGGTCGTCTTCGCCTGCCTTGTGTTTGGCTGTCTGGTTAAAAATAAATTTGATAAGCTGATGGATATCCATCAACGCAGGGTGGGTGTTGGTCGCATCCGGTTCCCAGTCCGGATCGTAATTGCTGTAAGTAGGATCTGATGGATTGTCTTCGTTGTAGCCAGGATAGCTGATACGAGCCTCGCGATAAACGCCTCCTTCCAGATCGTTGACTGCGAACTTGATCCAAAGGTAATCTTCGCAGTCGAAGTCCCAGTCTTTAGTCTCATCATTCCACTGGGCTCCACCCTTTCCGTCCTTGACGAAAGGTGTCTTTACATACCATGAAACACCATTCTCAACGAGTCCAGCGCTGTAGTTGAAGGTGAGCGCATAATACTCATAATGGGCATCACAGTTGACGATGTCATCGGTCGCAAGAAGGAGAGATCCTTCCTGGGCGGGTTGCTCCTCAGTGCCGGCTACGACTTCGAGGTAGATCTTGCTGGTGTTGACGACATTGACGTAGTAAGAGTAGGAATGACCACGTTTGACGTCGTAATCGTCATAGTTGTGTCCACCGCTATGTGCAGTGGGGTCGTTGAAGTCCCCCATGTGGATGGTGAACTTCGCTTCGGAGGTGAGCGCGTGGTTGACGTTCAAGTCAATGTCGTCCAATAAAAGGTCATCGATGTTCTGGATACCTTCGGGAGTTAATCCCAGAACCAGGTCGAATTGGACATAAGTCGCATGCTGCGGGGCATAGATGTAATCAAGGTTGTCCTTGAATCCGGTCTCGGGATTGACCGTGGACATCTTGTTCTGCAGCTCTCTCCAGTAGTAGGTGCCACCGGCGCTCTCGATGGAATTCTCCACGTTGCCGCTCTGGAGATTTTCCAGCATGTAGAAGGAGAAGACCTGCCATTCGACATCCCTGTCAAGCACATCGTCGTGGATTACCTCGACACCCTCGAAATAGGTGCTTTCCGTGTGGAAATAGTTTACGTCCGAAGTGCTCGCGTTTCGTGCGAAAAGGTAGCTTTCAGTAGGGACATTGAACGCCTTCCAATAACGGGGGTAACTGTTGGCCTTGTCAAGATAATCCGTCTTGTCGTAAGTGATGTAAAACTTGATCTTGGCATCGAGAATCTTGAGGTCGATTTTGCATGTTGGATTGGTGGAATATGTGTCCGGAAGAGTGCCCCACTTGATGGTGTTTTCGGCATCCACGCCGGTGTCCACACCCTCATTGTAATCCATCATCAGGAAGAGGTCGCTTCGGTTGACCACTTCCTGTTCAAGCGTGACTCGTACGTCCTGGAGTTCCGACCATGTGCTGATTTCATACAGACATTCCACCGGATCTTCTCCATTGAGGGAGGTAATGGTGTTGGAAACATTGGCGAGGACCACCAACGTACAGTTCTCCTTGGAAACAGTAGCAATCTTCACTGCTCCTACTGAGTTCTCTCCATTCTCCACATACCATCCTTCATTGTCTTGACCGTCAAGAATGCTAAGACTCTCGCTCAAGTGCTCATAGGTGAAATAGCGCCCATAGAACTTGTTGCCGCTCTGATCGAACAGCATGACATAGAGATCGTGGACACGAGCTTCATCGGCACGTGAGGCCTCGGACTTGGTGCCTAACTTCACATCATAGGGATTTGGCACATTGAAGCCGATTTTCAGCATTACGGGCTCGCCGTTGGGAACGCGATTGACGGCAACGGGCGAAGCCTCCTCCTTTATGCAGGAAAGAGGCAGAAGCATAAGCAATGCTGCAGCTATGCGGGCAAATAATCTCATCCTAATTAAACTCTACAGTCTCTGTTCGTTCTTCCCAAGATGCAACTTCAAACCAGAATGAAACATCGTGTTCGGAACCTCGCTTCGTGATACGGGTGCTGACTTTGAGCCTCTGGTTCCTTCTCAGGTACTGAAGGTCAGTTGAGCGATAGTCGTGGATCGGAAGCCCTGTGTACGAATAAGCATTATACGTCTCTGAATCGCCTGAATCGTAGGCTACCGCTCCACTCTTTTTAACATTAAAACTGATATCGCAGAGATATCTGTTACCAAGACTCTGTGCGGGAGCTGTGCTCGGGAACACCATCGTTCCCCCCAGAGTCGGAGTAGTCGGTGCGGTGGAGAGGGTCAGATTGCTTCCCTCAAATTCCAGATCGTCAAAACTGCCGGAGCCTTTGTCCGGATCCCTCACGAAAAGATATCCTGATGTAGGATTCATCTCATAAATGGTCACCGAGCAATCATACAGCACCAGAGGATCATCCCCGTCTGTTTGGTCGATAAAGTAGAGCTCAACCAAAGAGACCGGTCGAAGAAGATCAAGATCCACCTGACCGTTTCCGCTAACGTTGACTGAAAGGGTTCCCTTCGCCGAGATGGGCATTCTGGAGTTCAAGAATGTCGGTACTGCGGGGGTTCCCGAAACGACCAATTCGATAGCTTCCAAATCATCCTTCTCGGTGGCCGCTTTGAGCGCTGCAAGGGCAGAGGCGGACAATCCTGTGTAGTTGGCCACGGCATACACCGTGTACGTGCCTCTTCCCGGCCCCGAGATCTGAATAGTGTTCTGTGTTGATGACGGATCGCCAATCAGCTCGGAAGTGAACGGATCCGAGGGATCGGTGTCGGGGAAGTAGGAAGGATACCATGCTATGATGTTATCCAACTTGTCGACCAGAGCCACGACAATGTTGGGCACTCCGGCATCTATCGCAATTCCTCCACCGTCGGCGACAACCCCGTCGCCAGCTTTGGTCTCGAACGCTCCCGTTGAGAAGGAAATAGTGATGCAGCCGTCCTTCACGGCTTCTTCCCTTCGGCATGAAGCAAGTGAGACCAACAGCATCAGAATAGCGGCAAGCACCGCAATATGTCCATTCCTAATCATCATTGAATTGCAAGACCTGGAGTTTCTGCGATAACATCTTCCCAATCAGTGGTGGTAACAGTGACGTTGATGCCACCTCCCAGCCTGATGTGGATTTCGTAACTATACTTTTTCCCGGGCTCCCATCTGACAATCTTGTCCTCTGAACCGCGTACTTTGATGTCCCTTAAGTAAACGGGGGTGACGATTTCATGATCTTCGCCATCGTTGTACTCGTAGCTGATTACCAGTTGCGGTATTCCAGGATTTGTCAAATCGAGTTCCTGAGGAATCATCATGTCGTAGATGGTTGATGTCGGGTAAAAATTGTACTTCGGGTTTTCCGGATCGGCGGGAGATTCATAGTCCACATCTGAGGGCTTGACCAATGTGGCGAAGCTCACAGCGGGATCGAATCCCTTCATGCCCAGAGCCACAGTGGAACTGTAACCGGCGGGGTTGAGCCAGTTGCCTGTCGAGATGTTTGCTAGTCCGTTTCCGCTTTGCCTGAGCATACATTCCGCCGAAGTGCCGATAAACTTGAAACCATAGTAGTTAAGTTGGACAGGCAGAGTCGGCGAATCGTTAACAATCTTGACACTTACCGCGCTGAGCAAATGCTGGAATTCAAATCCAACCCTGTCGATGGTGACGGGGTTGCGCTGATGGCATGCAGCCATCAGGTCGCATTGAGTGTCAAGGACGTTGTAGCTCACTGTTGCTTGCATAGGGCCCGGATTCGCAGGATCACAAGTGACCGCTGAGGCCGATGTGGGGCCGGTTATGGCCATGAAGTCATATTGAGAGGCATTGGAGTCCCAGAATCGATGACTGGTGTAGTCCCAGACATCGAGCAGGGGATTTCCGTTGTCCTCTTCCAGCGATACCGCATCTCCAGAAAATACCGTGTACTTGGTGGACGAGATGGTCTTTGCTCCCCAGACGAAGATTACATCTCCGACTTCGAAAGCACTCTTGATCTCGCCGCTTTTGGTGTCTTTTGCATCATCTAGCAATAAGGCGGACCCGGCGCTGAAGCTGATCGCTCCGTCCGTTACGGGTGCCGGGTCAAGCCTGAGGCTGCACCCTGCCAAAAGCAGGGCGCAACCCGCGGCCGTCGCCAAAATGCGTATGATGCGGTTAAACATTGTTTAAATTAGTTGCAGAGATAGTTGTAAGCTGTTTCAAGAGTCCAGTTGTTGGACACTTCTGCAGTAAAGTCAATAGCGTGGGCGTCGATGGTAACCACATATGTATAGTGATATCCGGAAGCCCAACCTGTGACATTGGTGTCTCCTGTATTTGAGGTGTTGGGGGTGTTGTCAAATGTTGTGAGAGCGAACGGGTCAGGAGTGAAATTATTCGCGGTACCACCAGCTTGAGTGATGTTATAGTCGATATCAAGTTTCTGGATATAATCTCCTGTGGTGCGGAACTCTTGAGGGATAACGATGAGCTGGTTGATGAGGATTGTACCTGTGTCATTAAGGTCAGTGTTGAGACCGGCGCTCGCATCAGTGCAACCGTTAGTAGGACCGAATGATCCAGTGGTGCCAGCGGCTGCCGTAGAAGGGGTCCATGATGCTACAGGAGCAGTGGTGTATCCACCAGCCACAGTAAATGTTCCTTCTTTAGAAATATTTGTCAGGGCAATACTGGAAACCTGCACGTGTGCTCCGGCAGCAACAAGGCCGGCGCTGATTTTAACTTTGACATCAACAAGGGCTGCAACGTGATTAAAGATTAGATGCACCTTATCAAAGTTGTTGAAATTATCATCGACGGTGTCTCCATCAAAATCCTTGGCTACAACGGCCTTCTGCGCTACCAAAACATCGTTGGTATTGCCAGCGAATGTAATGGTAGGAGAGGCTGTTACAGCACCTGTTTCCGCATTAACGGTATAACCATCTTCCGCGGGAGATATGCCATAAAAAGTGTAGCTTGTGGCACTCAAATCCCAATACTGCTTTGGTGAATAGTTCCATGTTTCGGGAGACGCTGCTGTTTTTTCCACAGTAACACCCGCAAAAACTGGTGTAAAAGTTGAGCTGACGAGTTTGCCGCCCCATACATTGAATTCGTCGCCAACGGCAAAAGCATTACCGATGGAAGCAGGACCAGCCTTCGTCAGCGTTTCGGTCCAAGTGCCGAACCCAATCGCTGCATCATTCGACTTTCCTGTGTCGAAGGTCTTGCTGCAGGCAACCAGTGCGATGGCTGCGACTGCGAGAATCATTAATTTTTTCATACGCATAAAAATTAAATGGTTAATAAAAATAGTTAAAAATATTGATAGTTAATTGATTATCGTTGTTGAACCTGTCTCTTCGTCCCAGTCTCCGATGAGGGCCTCGAAGCCACCGGAGCCGCCTGCAGACTCGTCAGGAGGGAAGTCGTTGACGTCCAGTTCGAGGGTGATGACGCCGCCTGTGGGGAGTTCGCGTATCTGCTCTGTGACCGGGATGCTGATGTTGCGGTACGAGCCGTTCACGTAGCTCACGTTCAGCACGAGGTAGTGCTCGCCCGCGGGGGCGGCGGCCACTGAAGCGGCATCGTAGGGGTTGCAGCCCGGGATGCCGAAGGTGAAGACCTTGGCGCCGAGCATGTCCTGAGGCTTGTCCATATAGACATCCATCAGGTAGCTGGCGGTCTCCGTCCATGTCCGACGGGTCATCAGGTCCACGCCCTGGGCCATACCGGTAAGGGCAGCGCCGCCCGCGCTTCCGATCACCCTGTCCATGTTGTTGAGCAGTTTCAGCTGGAAGAGGTAAATGTATGTTGAGGGAGTCAGTTCACCCTCGATTCTGAGGATGTACTTCTCTCCCACGAGTTCGTAGTCGTCCAGATTGTCGGAAATCACCTGGTTCGGATCGTAAAGCGAGAACAGACCGTCCGGGGTGAGGTTGACCGGTTCGTCCAGCAGCGTCTCCACCTGCTCGTCGTCGTCCGCCTTGGTGGCGGCGAGTTTCTGCGCGACCGTGAGGATGCGGGTGGATGCCTTGATGCCGTTCGCCACTTTACGGGTGTAACTGTTCACATGGGCCAAGTCGTCGTCCTGCTTGAAGAGCAGGGCCTCGGAGTCGTTGTTGTGGAACAGGAGGTCGTGCGTGCCCACGAACACTTCCATCTGGGCTTCATCACCCACGAAGTTATGGACTATGTGCGCAACCGGATCTCCGTCGGGACCCTGAGTGAAGATGTGCATACGCATACTCGTGGGGATCGTGTAGCCCACGGGGCCGAGGGTCGCCACATTCCAGTTGAAGGTCCAGTTCGCGGCCCAGTTGATCTGCCACATCACGTCCACATTGATCTTCGGGGTCACGGCGACCTGCGCGCGCACCGCTTTGCGGAGGTGCAGGATAGGCTCGATGGTGCACCCCGCCATGGCGATTACCGCCACAGCGATCACTATCTTCTTTATGAGCCTATTGCCTGTCATCAGTTCTTTTTGCGTTTGCGGTTGAACAAGTCAACCCCGAGTGTTACTTGCAGTCTGGTGGGGCCCAGCCATAGCCAGCGCTTCATTCGCGGTTCGAAGTCGTCCGGATCGCCTACATAATCGTAGTAGTACCAGCCGGTGGCGTCGTTGCCCCAGGTGTAGGAGTCGTACCTGGCGTAAAACACTCCAAGTGCGAGCCCTGCATCTATATAGATGCGTCCGAAGGTCCATTTGTGGCCTCCGCCCACAGAAATACCCAATCCTTCGCCGCTCCAACCCTTTTTGTTGAAGCCCACACCGAACATCGCTCCGTTCGCCGCGCCGCTCAGATACCAGCCGTTGAAGCGGTACTGTTCGGGGTTGAAGTAGTAGCGGCCCCACAGCGACACGTTGTGGATCTGGAAGTAGCGATGCTCGTCCGGATGCGTCCAGTTCGGCCATTCCACGTCCGCGCCGATCGTGTAGTGTCCGCTTTCGGGGTAGTATTCGATCGTGGCCGACGGAATCGAAGTGAAACCGTAGTTCGGGATGTATGTGGCGTCGTAGAGCAGGTTCGTGCCTATGCCGATGATAGGCCAGATGGGCTTGTCTTCCTCGGCCTGATTGGCGGCCTTGCGTTCGGCGAGCGTGCGGCTGTGCTCCTGCTCGAGCAGTTGCACATGCTGGATGCTGTCCAACCTCTCCACCGGCTGTTCGTCGGCGTATTCCTCGAACGCGCTTGTGTCCACGACCACTATCCGCTTCTTCGCGAGTTTGCAGAGGTGCTCATAGCCCACCTTGAACGGGCGGCTGACGATTTCGGCCAGCCTCTCGAGGGGTTCGCGCTTCTGCTTCCGGTCCACATCCACTCCTGGTTCCGGCACCTCGTCAGTCAGCACCACCGGCGTCTCGAAGACGTTCGTGCTGTCCTCGCGGGCCTGATCGGGGGTCTCCTGCGGCTCTTCCGGCACCACGTCCACCAGCTGCCCGTCGATTGCCACCAGTACGTTCGAAGCGTAGATGTCCACGGCGAGCGAGCGGAGGTAACGGTAGTGCTTCCTGAGGAGCCAACGGTAGATGTCGCCCTCTTCGGGTGTGCTGCCTAGCCAGCCGTTCTCCATGCGCCATTTCTTCGTGTCCCAGCCGATCTTCTCGTTGTCGAGCAGCCTAAGCACACGCTCACGGGCGGTCTTGGATGCGGTCGGATCCGCCTCCACTCGCTCCCTGAGCAGAGCCCATGCCTCGCCGCCCGGCCTGACGATTAGGTTCAGTCCGTCGGCCGCGAGACCGAGTTCCTTCTTCACGACCTTGTCGAACTCCCTGGCGCGCTTGCGGCAGAGCATCTGGTTATGCTCGTAGACGCCTTCGGGCGATGCGTACGCGGTCACGACCACTGAATCGATATGCTCATAGCCTATCTCCTCCAGCATCTGGCGCACCTGCGCCGCCGCGCTTGCGTTGTCCATATAACCGGCTTCGTAGTTGTATTTGTTCCACCTGAAGTGTACTGCGCCCTTCTTCACGTCATTCCCGACAGCCCCCTGCGCGTCATTCCCGACCTGATCGGGAATCCACTCCCCGCCGAGCGTATCAATCCTCTCCTGCGAGGAGGCGCTGTCAGCAGGGGTATACGCGGGCGTGTAGCGCACGCTCACCTGGACCCCGGCAGCCCCGTCCGCAGGGACACCAAGTGTTAAAAGGAATGATATTATGCTCTCCAAAAGCATCGTTTCTTTAAGTCGGCTAATAAGCCAGTCTGCAAATTTATGAAATT